>JAABQU010000258.1 GCA_011391285.1 Thiobacillus sp. | reverse complement strand
CATGCACGTAACAACCGTGCGTCACCGCGCGGCGCTTCAACAGTTCGCGGTCGCGCGTCAGCACGATGCGGCCGTCCTGTTCGCCAACCGCCACGATGGTGTCGTCGTGATAATGGTTGTCATACAGCGTGTCGAATCCCAGCATCCTCAGCATGTGCGCCAGCCCACCCAGATGCGCGTCGGCGACGAAGCGGGTTTCCCGCAAGGGATACTCGCGCACCCGCAACAATGGCGTCACATCCATCGCCTCGAAGCGCGGATACACCGCGACCCGGTCGCCGTCCTGCAGTTGCCGGCTGAAGTCCGCCGACTCGCCGTTCACCAGAATCAGTTCCACCTCGGTGTGCGGCACGCCCAGCGCCTCGATCATGTGCTTGGTCGTCGCCGCCTCTGCACACGGCACGGTGAATTCCTGCCTGCGCCGGGCCGGGGCCAGGAAGTCGTTCAGCTCTTCGTAGAAACGGAAAGTCGCGGTGACCATATGCCCGCTATTGTCGCCATTTGGGACTGTCCGGAAAACCCGGTCAGATCAAGCCGGTCCGAACCGGAACGCCAGATGTGAAAACGCCACCTCGACGGTGGCGTTTGATCGGGTTCCAGCAATCAATCAGTTGGGAACCTTGATGGGTTTGCCCGATTTGGGCGGGGGCATGAACGATCCCGCCGGAACCACAACCTGCTTCGGTTTCTTGGGTTTCTTTGCTTCCTTGTTTCCACGTACTTGGCCTTTTGCCATGGTGATTCTCCTTGCAACGTCTTTAACAATACCGCCGGGTCGCGCACATGCGCAAACCCGGTACAGGTCGATCATAGGCCGATGCGTGAGAATAGATAGCTTTAAATTCAATCGCTTGTAAACAAAGGGGCAGGCGCCTAAATCCGGCTGGCGGTCTGCCGCATCACGTTGGCGGCGAAGCGCATCGCCTGCTTCACCGGCAGCGGCAGCGGCGCACCGCCGTGATCGATTGCAGTCTGCGCGTGCTGGGCTTCGTCGACCTTCATCTGCTCGACGACGGCGCGACTCTTGGCGTCGGCTTCCGGCAGTTGCTGCAGGTGGCCGTCGAGATGCGCTTCGACCTGGCGCTCGGTTTCGGCGAGGAAGCCGAGGTTCCATTTGTCGCCCAGCATGCCGGCGACGACCCCCATACCGAATGCGCCGCCGAACCACAGCGGGTTCAACAGGCTCTTGCGGCCGCCGAGTTCGTTGATGCGCTGTTCGCACCAGGCGAGATGGTCGGTTTCTTCGCGCGCGGCCTGTTCGAGTTCGGCGCGAACGGATTCATTCTTCGCAGTGAGCGCCTGGCCCGCGTAGAGCGCCTGCGCGCAGACTTCGCCGACGTGGTTGACGCGCATCAGCGCGGCGGCTTGCGCGCGATCGGCCTCGCTCAGTTCGGCTTCCGGGCCAGTGCCAGGATAGGGGCGGCCGGCGTGGGGGGTGGCAAAGACGGTGCGCAGGCCGAGGTCAAAGGTGGTGATGAGCTGGTCGAGTCGGTTCATGTTTGTCCTTTACTCCGGGATCATTTCACGTAGTAGTTGAAGTTGGCGTAGGCCGCTTCGGCGACCTTGAACCACTGGAACTGGGTGTCGCGGAACAGCTTCCACGGGCGGTAGATGGCGGCGAATTCAGGGTTGGCCTTCGCTTCGGCTTCGTACAGTTCGAAGGTGGCGCGGCGCGCGGCAAGCATCACGTCCTTGGGGAAGGGATGCAGCTGGACGCCTTGCCCGGCCAGTCGCAGCATCGCGGGCGGGTTCTTGGCGTCGTATTGCGCGAGCATCAGCTGGTTGGCTTCGGCCGTGGCGACTTCGAAGGCTTGGCGATACTGCTCGGGAAGCGCTTTCCACGCAGCCTGGTTGACGTAGAAACTCAGCTGCGGACCGCCTTCCCACCAACCCGGATAGTAGTAGTGCTTGGCGATCTTGTGGAAGCCCAGTTTTTCATCGTCGTAGGGACCGACCCATTCGGCAGCATCGAGCGCGCCGCGTTCGAGCGCCGGGTAGATGTCGCCGCCGGGCAGGGTCTGCGGCACGGCGCCGAGCTTGGCCATGATCTGGCCGCCGATGCCAGGGATGCGCATTTTGAGGCCCTTGAGGTCGGCCAGCGACTTGATCGGCTTCCTGAACCAGCCGCCCATCTGGGTGCCGGTGTTGCCGCCGGGGAACTGCACCACGTTGTACTTCGCATAGAGCGCGCGTAGCGCCTCGATGCCGCCGCCGGCATACATCCAGGCGTTCTGCTGGCGTGCGGTGAGGCCGAAGGGCACGGCGGTGTCGAAGGCCAGTGCGAGATTCTTGCCGACGTAGTAATAGCCGGCCGAATGGCCGCATTCGGCGGTGCCGTTGCCGACCGCGTCGAGCACCTGCAGGCCGGGCACCAGTTCGCCACCGGCGAATACGCGGATCTGGAAACGGCCAGAGGTGAGCGCGGCGACGCGTTTGGAAAGGGTTTCCGCTGCGCCGTAGATGGTGTCGAGGCTTTTCGGGAAGCTCGACGCCAGCCGCCAGCGGATGGCGGGCAGCGCATTGGATTCCCCGGGCGCAGCCTGCGCCGCGCCCAAGGGCAGCATCGCAGCCACGCCGGCGCCAGTCAGAAAGTCTCGTCTTTGCATGATTTCACTCAGGTTTTGCCCGATTATACGAGCCGCTTTGGAAAACCACCGCGTGTTAAAATCGTACCTTTTCCAGCCCTGCCCCACTGCCATGTTCAACCGCCAAGACACCCTCGCCAAGACCGATCCCGACCTGTGGGCGGCCATTCAACAGGAAGACCGCCGCCAGCAGGATCACATCGAGCTGATCGCGTCGGAAAACTACACCAGCCCGGCGGTGATGCAGGCGCAGGGCTCGCAGCTCACCAACAAGTACGCCGAGGGCTATCCCGGCAAGCGCTACTACGGCGGCTGCGAATACGTGGACATCGTCGAGCAGCTGGCGATCGACCGCGTGAAAGCGCTGTTCGGCGCCGAAGCGGCCAACGTCCAGCCCAACTCCGGCTCGCAGGCCAACCAGGCGGTGTTCATGGCCTTCCTCAAGCCCGGCGACACCATCATGGGCATGAGCCTGGCCGAAGGCGGCCACCTCACCCACGGCATGGCGCTCAACATGTCCGGCAAGTGGTTCAACGTCGTGGCCTACGGCCTGAACGAGAAGGAAGAAATCGACTACGACAAGATGGAAGCGCTGGCGCGCGAACATAAACCGAAATTGATCATCGCCGGCGCCTCGGCCTACGCGCTGCGCATCGACTTCGAGCGCTTCGCCAAGGTCGCCAAGGAAATCGGCGCCATCTTCATGGTCGACATGGCGCACTACGCCGGTCTCATCGCCGCAGGCGTCTATCCCAACCCGGTGCCGCACGCCGACGTCGTCACCTCGACCACCCACAAGACCCTGCGCGGCCCGCGCGGCGGCATCATCCTGATGAAGGCCGAACACGAGAAGGCGATCAACTCGGCGATCTTCCCCGGCCTGCAGGGCGGCCCGCTGATGCACGTCATCGCCGGCAAGGCGGTGGCGTTCAAGGAAGCGGCGAGCAAGGAATTCAAGCGCTACCAGGAACAGGTCATCGACAACGCGCTGGTGATGTGCAAGGTGCTGGTCGAACGCGGCCTGCGCATTATCTCCGGCCGCACCGAGAGCCACGTTTTCCTGGTCGACCTGCAGCCCAAGAACCTCACCGGCAAGGAAGCCGAGGCGCTGCTTGGGCGCGCCCATATCACGGTCAACAAGAACTCCATCCCCAACGACCCGCAGAAGCCCTTCGTCACCAGCGGCATCCGCATCGGCACCCCGGCGATGACCACGCGCGGCTTCACCGAACTCGAAGCCGAACAGCTGGCGCACCTGATAGCCGACGTGCTCGAGGCCCCGGCCGACGAGGCGGTGCTCGAACGCGTGAAAGGCGAAGTGGCGAAGCTGACGGCGAAGTTTCCGGTTTACGGCTGAGAGGGGCCGGGAGTCAGGATTCAGGGGGCAGAAAATGAGCGGCTTGCGCTGCGCGTTTTCAAAACCTGGGCCTCTACTCCCACCCCCTGAATCCTGACCCCTGAACCCTGATCCCTACAAATGAAATGTCCTTTCTGCGGTTCCCTCGATACCCAGGTCATCGACTCCCGCGTCAATGAAGCGGGCGACGCGATCCGCCGCCGCCGCCGTTGCGCCGCATGCGACAAGCGCTTCACCACGTGGGAAACCGCCGAACTGCGGCCGCCACAGATCGTCAAGACCAACGGCACCCGCGAGGACTTTTCCGAAACCAAGCTGCGGGAAGGCTTTCGCCGCGCGCTGCACAAGCGGCCGGTTTCGACCGAACTGGTCGACGCCGCGGTCGAGCGCATCTGTCAGTTGCTGCTGACCCGTGGGGCGCGCGAAATTCCTGCACGCGAAGTCGGCGAACTGGTGATGACCGAGTTGAAGAAGCTCGACAAGGTCGCCTACATCCGCTTCGCCTCGGTGTACAAGAGCTTCCAGGATCCCGACGACTTCCGCGACGTGCTGCAGGATCTCGAACGCGCGCCGCCGCACGGCGTGGACGATTTGTTCGAGTAAATTTTCTTGAGCGCCGCAACTGCCTTTTCTGCCGCTGACCACGCCCACATGGCGCGCGCGCTGCAGCTTGCGGCGCGCGGGCTTTTCACAACCAGCCCCAATCCCCGGGTGGGCTGCGTCATCGTCAGGGACGGCCGCATCGTCGGCGAAGGCTGGCATGAGCGCGCCGGAAAGCCTCACGCGGAAATCCATGCCCTTGCACAGGCCGGCGAGGCGGCGCGCGGCGCGACGGTGTACGTCACGCTGGAACCCTGCTCGCACCACGGCCGCACCCCGCCCTGTGCCGAGGCGCTGGTCAACGCGGGCGTGGCGCGCGTGGTGGCGGCGATGCGCGACCCCAACCCGCTGGTGGCGGGTGGCGGCATCGACATGCTGACGCTGGCCGGCATCCGGGCCGAGGTCGGGCTGCTTGAAGCCGAGGCGCGCGCACTCAACCCTGGCTTCATCTCGCGCATGACGCGGCAGCGCCCCTGGGTGCGACTGAAAACTGCGTCGACGCTGGACGGCAAGACCGCGCTCGCCAATGGCGCTTCGCAGTGGATTACCGGCGAGGCCGCGCGCGCCGACGTGCAAACGCTGCGCGCGCGTGCCTGCGCCATCCTCACCGGCAGCGGCACGGTGCTGGCCGACAATCCCCGCATGAACGTGCGTGACTTCGACATCGGCCGCCAGCCATTGCGGGTGATTGTCGATTCCGGATTGCGTACGCCAGCGGATGCCGCGATCCTGCCCGCGCTCGTTGCCTGTCACCATGCTGATCCTGACGCGCGCGCCGCACTCGAACAGGCGGGCGCCGAGGTGATCGAATTTCCGGGACCCGAGGGCCGCGTCGACCTGGCAGCGTTGCTCACGTTGCTGGCGCAACGCGGCATCAACGAGCTGCACGTCGAAGCCGGCGCCGCGCTCAACGGTGCGCTGCTCGCGGCCGGACTGGTCGATGAATGGGTGGCCTACCTGGCGCCGCTGGCAGTAGGCGACCACGCGCGCGGGCTGTTCGACCACCCGCCGCTCACCGCTCTGGCCGACGCCGCACGATTTCGATTGGCCGACGTGCGCCAGCTCGGCGGCGACCTGCGCCTGACACTGCAGCCCGCTTGATCGAACTTGGCCCAATCCGTTGCCGGCGCTGATGGCCAGACTTGAACCGCTGTGGGGCGATGCGGACACCACAAGGAAACTGCAGTGGCCGCATGTTCTACGCGTCGGCACCTGCACCAGGTAATCACGACCTACGCTGCACGCACGGCAAGCTTGTCAGACAATCCCACCAATTCTCACCCACATCCTGCAGGGGCCGCTCGCGTGTCGCGTCAGGCCTGCTCGGCTGGGTTTTGCTGCTGTTGATCGGCGTCGCCTACCAGGTTGTGCCGACGTTTCAGATCACCCCGCGCTGTGCGCTGCTCATTGCCGCCCCCGGGCGGCCAGAGGTGGCCATTGGCGCAGGCAGTGTGCTGGCGCGCTCGGCGTTTTTGTTGTGGATCAATCTGATAGGGGCGACCCGGCGCGATGTGCGTCACGGCGGGCGCCTGATCAAGCCTCAATTTCGCGGCGCCCAGCCTTCGATAAGGGTCGTGATGACGGCATCGGCCTGCTCTGCCAGTTCGAAGCGATGTTCGGAGAGGATCCAGCGGAAAGCCAGTCCCTGCACTGCCGCGATCAGGATGCAGGCATTCTGCTGCGGAACAATGTCCGGTCGGATTTCCCCCTGTTCCTGCGCGGCGGCGATCAGGCCGGCGATGAATTGCAGAAAAAACATCACCAGCTCGTTCATGCGGTCTCGGAACAGAGGGTCGCCGCTTTGCAAGGCTTCCGAGAACAGCAGGCGGGGAATGCCCGGCTGCTGCTGGATGAAATTCAAATGGGCGCGGATGACCGCCTTCAGGCGTTCCAGCGGCGTCAACTGCGCAAGACCGAGCCCGGCCATTTCTTTCTGCAGCCGCTCCTGAATGCTGTCCACCAGCGCGACCAGGACGTGGCTCTTGTTGCCGAAGTGGAGAAACAGGGTGGGCTGCGCGATGCCGACCGCCTTCGATAGCGAACGGGTCGTGAGCTTGGCTACCCCTTCATGGCGGATGATTTCCATGGCCGCCTCGATGATGTCGTGGCGGCGGACTTCTGCGGATTTCCTTTTTTTTACAGCCACTTTGTTTTGAGCCTGAGGCAATACCGACAATCGAAATATGGGTGACTTCCCGGCCTCACCTGAAAAACCGGCACGCGGTGAGAAAAGAAGCGGCAGCAGCCCGAATGGCTGCTGCCGAAAGGTACACCATCCAGATAATTTTCAGGAACAGCAGCTGCCTTCCTTCACCCCGGATTTTTTCAGCATGAAGGCCAGCGGACAAAATCCTGTCACGCCGCTTTGCGCCAGATTGGCGCCGACAAAGGCGGTCAGCCAGAGCCAGGCCGGGTTGTTGGTGAAATGGGCGAGGGCGATGCTGAGCAGCACCATCAGGCCCGCCATAAGGTGCACGATGCGGTCTACGGTCATGGGATTCTCCGGAATTATGAGTACGTTTCGATGAGATCGGGGAGGCCGGAAGCCCGGCCGCCCGATCAGAACTTGTACGAGATGTTGAGGTTGTACTGGTTCTGGCTGATCTGGATGGTATTGGCCGGCTGACCCGCCACGTTGGATGTCAGATCGTTTTCAAAGGCATGGGTGTACGCAAAACTGCCGCTCACCTTGTCGCTGAACTTGCGCGTGAGGCCGAACGACAGGTGATGTTCCACAATCGCGGTTGAGCCCAGGTTCATGTTGACATCCTCGGGGCCAATGGGCGATTCGCCATAGTTGTAGCCGACGCTTACCGCCATTTTCCCCATGTCCTTTTTCACGCCGATGGCAAAGACGGTCTGGTCCTCCCAGCCGAAGGCCAGCACCGGCGGCATCCCGGGCTGCGGATTGGTTACGCTGACGCGGTCCATCACATCATTAAAGAAAATGCGCTTGATGTCGGCTTCCACCAGCAGTCCCGGCATGGGCTTGAAGGCCAGGCCGAAGGCAACCGAAGCGGGTATGTCCATGTCGAAGCTGGTCATTCCTGTCGGGGTGTTGTATTCCATGTCGGAAACGTCGGTCTTGGTGACCCAGGTCAGGCCCGCCTGCAGCTTGGGATTGATCTTGTAGGTGGCGCCCAGCGTCGCGCCGAAACCGAACTGCTGGTTTTGCGGCAGGTTGATCTGGGTGAGCCCCCCACCGACGAAGGACATGGCCAGGCTCTGGTTGACGACGTTCAGCGACGCACCCAGGGTCAGGGCATCGGTGAGCTTGTACGCTGCGGCCGGCGAGAAGCGGAATACCTGCTTGGTTGTTACCACCGGCTGGCTGCCCCCGAAGGCGGAATAGATGTCGTCAACGTTGACCCCCATGCCCGAGATCCCGCCCAGTCCCATGCCGAGGAAAAGCCTGCCGTTGACTTTGAACACGGCGGCGCCGGTCGGCATCATGTACCAGTCGGAACCGCTATCCTGGCCGTTCACTTCGCGCGGCGGGTTGAGCAGGCCGAATCCCAGGTCCATCCGTACATCCTCGATGTCCAGGTCGGCCATGCCAGCCGGGTTGACCAGCACCGTCACGGCGTCCTGGGATTGCGCCACGGTGGCGCCGCCCATCGCGGCCTGTGCCGCCGACATGGCGAACATCTGGTCGCCGTTGGTGGCGTGAGCGCCGGTTGAGAGGGTATACAGAGCGGCCGACACAGCAGCTGCAACGAGTTGTTTTTTCATTTCCATGTCTCCTTGAATGAACGGGCTTTATTTGGACAGGGGGGTCATCAGATTGGCCGAAATGCCTGGCGTGCCACGGAACTTCTGATGGCAGGCAACGCACCCCGTCATGATGTCGCTCATGTAGGACGCGGCTTTCGGCAAGTCGCCGGCGTCGGCTGCGTCCGCCAGCTTGAGCGCGCTGCCCTCGACGATTTCGTTCATCGCCGGCAACACCGAAAGGTCGTTGTTGTTGACCTTGTCCAGCGGGAAGTAGGCCAGCAGACCGCCCTTGGGAATGCGATGGTTGGCCAGGCGCCGCGCCGCTTCGGATGCCAGTTCTGCGTTGTCGGTCGCCAGCGCCACGGCGATGGCCTGATAGTCAGCGGTGATTTCATGCATGACCTGACGCAGGGTCGTTTCCTTTGCGCGCCGCATATGCTGCGCATGCAGTTGCTGGATCGTCACCTTGAGCTCCGGGGACAAGGCCATCACCTTCTGGCGCAGTGCCGGCGAGTACGTCTTCATCATCTGCTGCATTTCCGCAGGGGGGGGCGCCGCGTTTTTAGGTGTTTCAGCTGCCGCAAGACCAGTCGAAACAAGGCTGGCAGTGAGAATCAACGGGGTAAACAGGATTTTTTTCATGAGAAGTCTCCAGAGTTAGGGGGCACGAGTTGAGCACATGATCACGTGATCACATGCTCAACCGATCATATATATGAGTTTTGCATTTCACGCAAGCGGATCGTGAAGTCCACAATAAGCTTCCGGATCTTCATCTACCGGACTGGAATCTTTCCGGTGTCATCCGTGCAGGGTACGGATACAATTTCATTTTTGAGGCAGTGAATCGTGGCCCGGAAACACGCTGGGCGTGTCCGCGAACCTCGTTCAGCGGCAAGCCGTCGGCCAGAATCGATCAATACAGGGCATGTTGCCGGCCTCGCAAGCACTGGCCAGGCCCGTCAACGAAATCCAAAGGACTGCAATGAAACGCGTGGATGATTTCCGCCTGCAATTCGGCAAGCAGGAGCTGGTACCGATTGTCATCGGCGGCATGGGCGTGGACATTTCGACCGTCGAGCTGGCGCTCGAAGTCGCGCGCCTCGGCGGCATCGGCCACATCTCGGACGCCATGGTGCAGACCGTATCCGACACCCGCTTCGACACCAAATTTGTCAGCGAAAAGCTGAAGAAATACAAGGCCAACGTCGCCAGCAGCGACAAATCCGAAGTGCATTTCAATCTCGACGTGCTCGAGGAGGCGACGCGCAATCATGTGCGCCATGCCATGGAAGCCAAGCGCGGCGACGGCATGATCTTCATCAACTGCATGGAGAAGCTGACCATGAACGCGCCGCGCGAGACCCTGCGCATGCGCCTCAAGGCCGCGCTCGATGCCGGCATCGACGGCATCACGCTCAGCGCCGGCCTGCATCTCGGCTCCTTCGCGCTGATGGAGGACCACCCGCGCTTTCGCGACGCCAAGCTCGGCATCATCGTTTCCTCGCCGCGCGCGCTGGCGATGTTCCTGCGCAAGAACGCGCGGCTCAACCGCCTGCCGGACTATGTGGTGGTGGAAGGGCCGCTTGCCGGCGGCCACCTCGGCTTCGGCATGGACTGGGCGCAATACGACCTCGCCACGATCATGGCCGAAGTGCTGGCCTACCTGAAAGCCGAGCATCTCGACATTCCGGTGATCGCCGCCGGCGGCATTTTCACCGGCAGCGATGCCACGGCCTTCCTCGAGCAGGGCGCGGCCGCGGTGCAGGTGGCAACCCGCTTCACCGTCACCCAGGAATGCGGCCTGCCGGACAAGATCAAGCAGGAATACTTCAAGGCCAGCGAGCAAGACATCGAGGTCAACACCATTTCGCCGACCGGCTACCCGATGCGCATGATCAAGGGAAGCCCCGGCATCGGCGCCGGCATCCGCCCGAACTGCGAGGCCTATGGCTACCTGCTCGACGCCAACGGCCGCTGCGCCTACATCGACGCTTACAACCGCGAAGTGGAACTGCACCCGACGGCGAAGAAGCTGAAGGTCATGGACAAGACCTGCCTGTGCACCCACATGCGCAATTTCGACATCTGGACCTGTGGCCAGACTACTTGGCGCCTCAAGGACACCACACGACGCGCAGCGGACGGCAGCTATCAGCTTCTGAGCGCGGAACACGTGTTCCACGATTATCAGTTCAGCACCGGCCAGAAAATCGCCCTGCCGGACTGAGCCCGTCGCGCTGCCGGGGTTCACCGGCCCCGCCTAAACGCCTACAATGCGGGGTCTTACTGGCAGGCCTCTCAGCGCATGTTCACCGGCATCATCCAGGCCATCGGCCGCATCCACGAATACGAAGCACGCGGCGCCGACGCGCACATGGTCATCCTCGGCGGCGGGCTGGATTTTTCCGACGTCGCACTCGGCGACAGCATCGCCGTCAATGGCGTCTGCCTGACCGCGGTGGCGCTGACGCCCGACAGCTTCACCGTCGATGTGTCCGCCGAGACGCTGCGCGTCACCGAAGGTTTCACCCCGGGCGCCGAGGTCAACCTGGAAAAGGCGCTGCGGCTGGCCGACCGGCTGGGTGGGCACCTTGTTTCCGGGCACGTCGACGGCGTCGGCACGGTGCACCGCTTCGTGCCGGTGGGCGAATCCCATCTGCTGGAGATCGACGCGCCGGGCGAACTCGCGCGCTACATCATCCGCAAGGGCTCAATCACGGTGAACGGCGTGTCGCTGACGGTCAACGCAGTCGAGGGCGCGCGCTTCGCGCTGAACCTCATCCCCCACACGCTGGACATGACCACGCTGAAGCATTTGAAAGCAGGCAGCCGCGTCAACCTCGAAGTCGACATGATCGCGCGCTACGTCGAACGCATGGCTCAATTCACAAACGTCACCGACAAAGATTAAGGAACAAAACCCCATGAGCCTCGCTTCCACCCTGGAAATTATTGAAGAGCTGAAAGCCGGCCGCATGGTCGTGCTGGTCGACGAGGAGGACCGTGAAAACGAGGGGGATCTCGTCATGGCCGCCGAGCACGTCACCCCGGACGCGATCAACTTCATGGCCAAGTACGGCCGCGGCCTGATCTGCCTGACGCTGACCGACGACCGCTGCCGCCAGTTGGGCTTGAAGCAGATGGTTACAGACAACCAGACACCGCACGGCACCGCGTTCACGGTGTCGATCGAAGCGGCCGAAGGCGTGACCACCGGCATTTCGGCGGCCGACCGCGCGGTCACCATCCAGGCCGCGGTGAAACGCGATGCCAAACCGACCGACATCATCCAGCCCGGCCACATCTTCCCGCTGCGCGCGCAGCCCGGCGGCGTGCTGGTGCGCGCGGGCCACACCGAAGCCGGCTGCGACCTGGCCGCGCTGGCGGGGCTGGTGCCTGCTTCGGTGATTTGCGAAATCCTCAAGGACGACGGCACCATGGCGCGGCTGCCCGACCTGGTGCCGTTCGCGCAGGAGCATGGCCTGAAGATCGGCGCCATCGCCGACCTCATCCATTACCGCAACCAGACCGAAAGCCTGGTCGAGCGTGCTGCCGACCGCCTGATCCAGACGGTCTACGGCGCCTTCCGCCTGATCGCCTACCGCGACAAGTGCGCCGGCGAAACCCACCTCGCGCTGGTGAAGGGCGAAATTCACGCTGACAAGGAAACCCTGGTTCGGGTGCACGAGCCCTTGAGCGTGATGGATTTTCTCGACGTCACCGGCGGCGGCCATTCGTGGCCGATCATGGGCGCGATGGAGCGCATCGCCGAATCGCAGTCCGGCGTCATCGTGCTGCTGCACCGGCCGGAAACCGCCGACGCGCTGCTCGATCGCATCAATCCCGCACCCGTTGCCAGCCGCAAGTACGACCTGCGCGACTACGGCATCGGCGCGCAGATCCTGCGCGACCTCGGCGTCGGCAAGATGAAGCTGCTGGCCAGCCCGCGCAAGATGCCGGCCATGGACGGTTTCGGGCTCGAAGTCACCGGCTATTCTGAAAATGCCTAACCAATTAGCGAAGGATGCATGATGGGAACCAGTAGCGACATTTCCGAACTCGACCCGATCTATCAAGGTCAGGGGCTTAGGATCGGC
The DNA here is from genome assembly GCA_011391285.1 of Thiobacillus sp. Next base: position 549 of record JAABQU010000258.1, on the reverse strand, counting down.
ATCGTCATGAGCCGCTTCAACAAGGACATCTGTGAAGGCCTGCTGTCGGCCTGCGAACTCGAACTGGCCCGGCTCGGCGTCGCCACCGAAGATGTGCTGCTGGTCGACGTGCCCGGCGCGCTCGAGCACCCACTGGCACTGCAGAAGATGGCGCAGTCCGGCAAGTACGATGCGCTCGTCGCCATCGGCGCGGTGGTACGCGGCGACACTTACCATTTCGAAGTGGTGTCGAACGAATCTTCCCGCGGCATCCTCGACGTGCAACTGGAAACCGGTGTACCGATCGCCAACGCCATCCTCACCGTCGACACCGAGGAACAGGCCCACGTGCGCATGGCCGAGAAGGGCCGTGACGCCGCGCGCGTGGCGATCGAAATGGCCAACCTGATGAAGCGTCTCTGAGATGGCCGGCTCCCGCAAAAGCGCACGTGAATTCACCCTGCAGGGCGTATATGGCTGGCTGGTGGGCGGCGCCGACGTCACGCTCATCGCCGCCAATCTGAAGGAAGACGAACAGTTCAAGCGTGCCGACGAAGACTACTTCCGTAC
>JAABQU010000257.1 GCA_011391285.1 Thiobacillus sp. | reverse complement strand
GACGTTCCTGTTGCCAACCGACGGCAGCACTGTCGTCGGTCAACTTCAGGTGGTGACCGCTGATTCCCGCAACACCCTGCTGGATATCGCCCGTCATTTTGACCTTGGCCATGAGGAAATCACCCTCGCCAATCCCGGCGTTTCGATCTGGCTGCCCGGCGAGGGAACGCCGATTCTGGTGCCCACCTTGTTCATCCTGCCACCCCCGCCCTGGCAAGGCATCGTCGTGAACATTCCGCAGCGACGACTTTACTATTTCCCCCGCCCCAAGGCCAAGGACCCGGCGACGGTCGTCACCTTCCCGATCGGCACCGCGCGGCCCGGCTGGCCCACGCCATTGGGCGCGACCCGCATCACCGGCAAGTACAAGGACCCCGCCTGGTTCGTCCCGAAGAGCATTCAGGAAGAGCACCGCGAGCAGGGCGAGTTCGACTTCCCCGAATATTTCCCGCCCGGCCCCGACAATCCCATGGGCATGCTCGCCATGGAAACCGGATTCGACAAGATATTCATCCATAGCACCAACCGACCCTGGGGGGTCGGGATGCGTGTGAGCCATGGCTGCATTCGCCTGTATCCCGAGGATGCAGCCAGTCTGTTTGCGGCGGTGCCGATCGGCACGCCTGTGAGGTTCATCAATCAACCGGTGCAGGCAGGCGCGCGTGACGACCGGCTCTACCTCAGCGTGTTCGAGCCCGTGGACGGCTATCCTGGCGATCAGACCAGCCTGCTCGAACAGGCGATGGACGCGCTGACGCTTTACGATGTGCCGGTCGACTGGGACCGCGCGGAGCAGGCGATCGCTGCCAGGCGGATGCTTCCCGTACCCGTCAACGTCGGGGCGCCCAGCCTCGACGAACTCATCGCCGTGATCAAGCCCGAAAAATACGACTTCGAGCCCTACGGCATCGAGGCCAACCAGGGATTGCCGCCTCCGCTGCGCTGAGCTTGCTCAGGCTGACCGCGCTCTCAGCACCTTGATCTGGAACAGGGTATTGCGCTCGTCCTCCTCCAGCGCGGCGCGGATGTGCTGAACCGTCGCCTGGTAGCGCGGGATAATGTTGTACTTCAGGGCGTTGACGCGCTTCTGCGTCTTGCGGCTGGCTGCCAGCAGGCGCCACAGCGCGTTTTCCGCCTCGCCCAGCCGCGCCAGTGTCACCGTCAGCTCGCGCAGGCGCAAGCGCGCCTCGTCGAAGCTGACGTCGGTCCACATCAGGCCGACCGGCTGCAGTTCCAGTGGTTCGGCCGTCACGCTGGGGTATTCCACGCCGACGCTGGAGCGCGCCACCACCCGGATCGATACCGCCGGTTTCAGCCCCACCGACATCTGTTGCAGCATCTGCTCGCCCATGCGCATCTGCACGATGCCGAGCCAGCGGTAGGCCTCGGCGAGTTCGGTTTGGGTCTGCGTGCGCAATGCGCGGTACTGCGCCAGCCGTTCGTACACCAGTCGGGTCAGCAGGTCGCGCTTTTTCTCCAGCATCTGCCGGCCCTGCTCCAGAAAGCGCGCCTGGCGGCCGACCTGCAGCAGCGCGCTTTTTGTGGGCGGGACGGACAGGCGCTTCTTCATGCACCGGCCTTTCGGACGGCAGTTACAAGGTTCAAGTTGCAAGTTACAAGGGGTGTGCAACCCGCTGTTTTTCCTTGCAACTTGCTACTTGTAACTTGCAGCTTTTTCATGCCGTGCCCTTGTGATACTTCGCCAGTTCCGCTTCCGATACGCGGATCAGTGCTTCGGGCGGCAGCATCGAGAGCAGGTCCCAGGCGAGGTTCAGCGTTTCGTGGATGCTGCGGTCTTCGTCCTCGCCTTGGCCGATGAAGCGGCGCTCGAAGGCCTCGGCAAATTCGAGGGTGCGGCGATCGGCGTCGCTCAATTCCTCGGCGCCGATGATGGCGGCGAGTCCGCGTACCTCCAGCGCCTTGGCGTAACTGGCGAACAGTTGGCTGGCGACGTGCGGATGGTCCTCCCGCGTGAAATTCTTGCCGACGCCGTCCTTCATCAGGCGCGACAGCGACGGCAGCACGGTTACCGGCGGGTATACGCCCTGGTTGGCGAGTTCGCGCCCGAGCACGATCTGGCCCTCGGTGATGTAGCCGGTGAGGTCGGGGATCGGGTGGGTGATGTCGTCCGACGGCATCGACAGCACCGGAATCATCGTGATGGAGCCGCGCCGGTTCTTGATGCGCCCTGCCCGCTCGTAGATTTCGGCGAGGTCGGAATAGAGATAGCCGGGATAACCCTTGCGCGCCGGCACGTCGCCGCGCAGTACCGCGACTTCCCGCAGCGCTTCGGCGTAAGCGGTCATGTCGGTCATCACGACTAAAACATGATAATCGAGGTCAAAGGCCAGGTATTCGGCCGCGGTGAGCGCCGCGCGCGGCGTCAACAGGCGTTCGATCACCGGCTCGTCGGCGAGGTTGAGGAACATCACCACCTTGTTCAGCACCCCGCTCTCTTCGAAGCTTTCCTGGAAGAAGCGCGCATCGGCGTGCGAGGCGCCGAAGGCGGCGAACACCACCACGAACTCGGCGGCCTCCTCGCCCAGGAGCTTGGCCTGGCGCACGATCTGCGCCGCCACCCGGTTGTGCGGCAGGCCGCCGCCGGAAAAGATCGGCAGCTTCTGGCCGCGCGTCAGCGAGTTCATGCCGTCGATGGCGGAAATGCCGGTCTGGATGAATTCGCGCGGGTAGGCGCGCGCCGCCGGGTTGAGCGGTTCGCCATTGACGTCGCGACGGTCGGCGGAAATGATCGGCGGCCGGCCGTCGCGAGGAATGCCGGACCCGTTGAATACGCGTCCCATGATGTCGCGCGAGAGCGGCAACTTGAACGGTTCGTCGAGGAAGCGCACCCAGGTGCGCTCGATATCGAGTTCGTCGGTGCCCTCGAACACTTCCACCAGCACCGCGTCGTCGGACGCGCGGATGACCAGACCGGAGCGGATGCGGCCGGCGTGGTCGCGCAGTTGGACCCGCGAGCCGGCGGCCACGCCGGGCACGCCGCCCATGACGATAAGTCCGCCCTGGACGGAGGTCGCGGTGCGGAATTCGATGTTTTTCATGGCGTGGCCTCCCTCAGTGTCGAGGCGGGCGTGCTGTATTCCTGCAACAGCGGCTCGAACGCATCCGGGATGGCGGCGATCTTCGCTTTCAATGCGGCGAGGTCATCCGAACTGTGCTGGCTTTTCCAGCGCCGGGCCTGGGCCAGCAGCGGCATCTGGATCAATCGTCTGGCCGGCGCGCCGAGCTTCACCAGTTTCATGCCTTGTCGATAGATCTCCAGCAGCGCGGCCAACAGCGCGTACTGTTTTTCCGGCGAGGCGAAGCTGTCCACCTCGTCGATGGCAGACTGCTGCAGCAGGCCTTCCTTGATGAGTCCTGCCGCTTCCAGCGTCCAGCGTTGCTCCGAGGACAGTGCCTCGACGCCGACCAGGTTGACGATGCGCTGCAACTCTTCCGATGCAGCAAGCAGATCGAGAGCCTCGGCGCGCGCGCTTTCCCAATTCGGATCAACGGCTTGCGCCCACCACTTCGCGGCGGAACTCACGCAGCCGGAGAAGCTTTCCAGCCAGTCGACCGCCGGGTAATGGCGCGCGTCGGCGAGATCCTTCGACAGCGCCCAGAAGGTCTGGATGATCTCTTTGGTGTGGCTGGTGACCGGTTCGGAGAAGTCGCCGCCGGGGGGGGACACCGCGCCGATCAGCGTCACCGAGCCGTGGTCGCCGGCGAAGGTTTCGACGCGGCCGGCACGCTCGTAGAAAGAAGCCAGGCGCGAGCCGAGATAGGCGGGATAACCCTCCTCCACAGGCATCTGCCCCAGCCGCCCTGCGACTTCGCGCAGCGCCTCGGCCCAGCGGCTGGTCGAGTCGGCCACCATCACCACGTCGTAGCCCTGGTCGCGGAAATATTCGGCCAGCGTGATGCCGACGTAGATCGACGCTTCGCGCGCCACCACCGGCATGTTGGAGGTGTTGGCCACCAGCAGGGTGCGTTCCATCAGCGGGCGTCCGGTGTGCGGATCGGTCAGTTCGGGCATGGATTCGAGCACGTCGGTGAGTTCGTTGCCGCGCTCGCCGCAGCCGACATAGATCACGATCTCGGCGTTGCACCAGCGCGCGATCTGCTGCTGCAGCATGGTCTTGCCGGCACCGAAGGGGCCGGGGATCGCTGCCTTGCCACCCTTCAGCAGCGGGTAGAAGGTATCGAGGATGCGCTGACCGGTGATCAGCGGCGCCACCGCGTGGTCACGCTGCCTGAACGGGCGCGGCGTGCGCACCGGCCAGCGGTGAAACAGGTGCAGCTTCTCGATGCGGCCGTCGGCCAGCTTCACCCGGCCGATGACATCTTCGACGGTGTAGTCGCCTTCTGGTGCCAGTTCCAGCAATTCGCCGTGAGTCAGCGGCGGGGTCAGGATGCGGTGCCGGATGGACTCGGTTTCCTGCACGGAGCCCAGCACGTCGCCGCCCGCCAGCGCGCTGCCGGCATGACGCGCGGTGTCGGGTACGAAATGCCAGGCCTTGTCGCGTGGCAGTGAGGGGACGGAGACGCCTCGCGCGATGCGATCGCCGCTCTGCTCCCATACCGCTTGCAGCGGACGTTGCACGCCGTCGAAAATCGCGCCGAGCAGTCCCGGACCGAGCTCCACCGACAGCGGCCAGCCCAGCCCCTCCGCCACTTCGCCGGGTCTGAGCCCTGCCGTGTCTTCGTACAACTGCGCCAGCGCGGTGTCGCCGTCGCGGCCGATGACTTCGCCGACCAGGCCCATGCGCCCCACCCGCACCTGCTCGCCGATCACCGTCTGCGGCAGTTCGAGTTTGACGAGGGGGCCGTTGATTTCAAGAATTTTTCCCATTTCTTATCCGTGAATCAGCGTGCCGAGGTCGGGCGCGCTGGCGAACAGGCGTTCCATCGCCACCCGTGCCAGATCGTCGGCGAGACGTGCCTGGCGCGCCTCGAAAGTCTGGTCGAGTTGCGCGCGGTTGTTGGCGAGGCGCACGCGGATGCCACCCTCGCTGGGCAGACCGTGCGCGGCAAGCGTGACCGCGCGCCCCGGTGCGGCGCGTGCCGTGACTGCAGGCCACATCGGCTCCAGCTTTTTCTCATCTTCGGGCCGCACTTCCGCAATCAGTTCGCCCGGCGGCAGCGTCCGTGCCGCCGCGGCGAGCCAGGCTTCGATCACCGCGAAATAACGGACCTCGTCCTGCACCAGTTTCCGAAAGGCGCTTGTCACGCCGGCCAGCGTGGCTTCCGTCAGCGTCCAGCGCAGCCGATCGAGCTCGGCCGCCAGCCGCGTTTCCGCCGCCTGGGTCTGCCGCCGTATCAGGCGTTCGGCCTCGACCTTGGCCGCCAGCACTTCGCGTTCCTCGGCCAGCTTCAGCTTTTCTTCCGACTCGGCGAGGATGCGCGTGCGGGCCGACTCGGCGTTCTGCAGCTGTTCGCGCGCCAGAGTCTCGGCCTGCTGCAGCAAGGCCTGCTCGAGTTGGGAGACCTGCGAATCGGCGTCCATTTGAACTTTCATATCAATCGGTTAAAGCGCCCATTTCAAGTGATGTAAACCATTCCATCCGGCCATTATTTCAATGCATCGGGTCCCAGCACCGCGCGGACGACTTCGTCCACTGCAGGGGCATAATCCTGCGGGGCGGGCAACGGCGGCAGCTCGGTGATGACGATGCGCCCGCCTTCGTTGCGCAGGCGGTTCAGCCAGTGGCCGCCGGCGTGGGCGAGGTGCGTTTCCAGCAGTACCAGCGCCTCGTCGCCGCCCTTCGCCAGTTGCTCCAGCACCCTTTCCACCGTGGCCGGGTCAGCATCGGCGTGCACCTCCGCGCCGATCAGGCTGAAACCGCCGGCGAGTCCGGCGCTGCCCAGCACCACCAGTCGGGCGCCGCCGTGCGGGGTGTCGGTGTCGGCTGGCATCGGGTCAGATCTTGCCGAGCAGCAGGATCGACATGACCAGACCGTAAATCGCGATCCCTTCGGCCAGCCCCATGTAGATCAGGGTGCGGCCGAACATTTCCGGTTTTTCCGCGATCACCGCGAGCGAGGCGGACCCCACCGGCCCCAGCGCGATGCCGGCGCCGATGGCGGCCAGTGCAGTGGGCAGGCCGATGCCGATCAGTGCCAGGCCTTTGCCGAGAGAGATTTCAGTCAGACCGGCAGCAGCAGGCTCGGCCGCGAGCACCTCCTGCACACCCAGCAGCATGACGCCGGCCAGGCCCAGGCCGAACAACGTCACGTTGGCGAGCAGACCGCCCTTGAGCCAGCCAACCGGCACGAGGCGCGGTTTCAGCTCCAGCCAGATCCCCGCGCCCAACGTGGCGGCCGCGGGTAAAACCATCAAAGCAATCACCCAGTTCATGCGCTCTCCCCTTTGAAAATATCCGTCAAACCTTGGCCGCTTGCGACGACAGTCGCAAGGGCACGAATTCCGTTCCATCCCCGCTGAAAAAGCGCGAGAACCCCTCGTAATACATCAGGCGCAGCGCCTGGATGGCGACGATGCCGCCTTCCAGCACGATGATGACGATATTGCCCAGCACGATGGTGAGCCAGTGGCCGGCCGTATCCAGACCGTTGGCCAGGGTGAAAATCGCCAGTGCCAGCGCCACGTGGTTGAGGCTGAAGGCCGCCACCCGCATGAACGACAGCGTGTTGGCGAACAGGTTGATGCCGGTTTCAAGCGTCTCGATGGCGGTCACCAGGATGCGCTCGCCGATTCCCGCCTTGGCTTCAACCCACTTGAAGGTCGCGATCGTGACGATGCCGAGCCCGGCCAGTACGCCGGCCGGCTGGGCCAGGTCGGCGGCGCCGGCGAAGCTGACCAGGCTGCCTACGGCGCCTAGGTAAAACACCAGCCCGGCCAGGCCGGTGGAATCGAACAGCGCCTCGCCGACATGGCCGGCCACGAACTTGTTGCGCGCATTGACCAGCAGCGTGAACACGATGAAGCCGACACCGAACCCCACCGCAATGGTCAGCACCCGGATCGGATCGTGCAGCGGCGACAGCCAGAGCGGTGAGAGGATGTCCTCGTAGCCGAAGATGCTGCCGTACAGCAGGCCGAAGAGCATCGACACCGCGCCGGCTGCGATGCCTACCCAGGCCATGCGCCCGAGGCGGCGATGGAGGCCGGCGGCGAGCAGCAATATCACTGCGCCGTGACCGATGTCGCCGAACATGGCGCCGAACAGCAGCAGGTAGGTCAAGGCGAACGGCAGCGCCGGGTCGAATTCTCCGTAGCGGGGGATGCCGTAGCTTTTCACCAGCGGCACGAAGGGTTTCAGCCAGCCCGGATAGCGCACCAGCGAAGGCACCAAGGCGACTTCGCCGGCTGCGGGTTCTCGCACTTCGAGCCAGGTGCGCCCATGAAAATGAACATCCAGCGTGTGGCGCAATTGATCCAATTGGCTTTTCGGAACCCACCCCGACAGCGCCGCCAGTCCGCCCTTGCCACGCACTCCGGCCAGTGCCGCCTCGGCCAGCGGGCGTGCCAGGGCCAGTCGCAGGCGCGCCTCGTGCAGGCGAGGGGCGAATTGTTCGCGCAGCCCATCCATGATCTGGCAGGCCGCGCCCGATTGCGTGTTCAGCCGGGTGCGCTCCGCTTCCATCCAGGTTCGCGCGGCCTGCGGATGGGTCCGCAGTTCGTCCGGCACCGCCAGTTCGCGCCATCCCGCCTGGACCAGCAGGCCGTGCACTTCGTCCTGGCGCGCACGCGGACCGGCGATCACGGCGAACACCTGTTCGCCGATCCGATCGAAGCGCGATACCAGGTGACCGGTCATCGCCAGCGCCTCGGTCACCCGCTTCACGCCGTCCGCCGGCAGGCTGCCGATGCTGACCGCCAGCAAGCTGTCGGCACGCAGCAGATGCGCGAGGTCGACATTCAAGCGCTCCAGTTTGGCGAGGGTTTCGTCCAGCGCATCGAGATGCTTGAGCGCGTCCACGATCTGCGCTTCGCTCTCGTGACACGTGAGGCAACGGCCCCAGGTTTCTTTCAGCCACGCATTGAGTTCCTGCAGATCGGCCAGCGCGGGCGCTTCGGCATCGGGCGGAACGTTCAGCGAACCGGTGTCGCCGCATTGCTCCAGCAGCTTCGCCAGACGGGCTTCGGCCTCCAGCCAGGCTTCGCGATAAGCGACGGCGGGCGATTCCTCGAGGGTTTTCAGGGTGCAGGGCGCCGGATTGAACACCCCGAAGCGGGCGAGTTCCAGCGCGGCATCCTGCACCTCGGAGGCCAGCATCAGCAATTCGATCCTGAGCAGGGGTTCGGCGCGCAGCATCACATCACCGGCTCACGCTGCAGGACCATCCGGATGTCGGCCTCGGCCAGGCCGAGATGGCGCCCGCGCAGCACCGCGCGGATGGCACGCAGGTCGCGCTCGCGCAGGATCAGGTAGGCGAACGCGCGTGCGATATCAGGGACGCTGGAGCGCAGCACCCGCAGTGCCTGCTCGGCAGCCGCGTGCTCCATGCGGGCGAACACGCCGGGAATGTCGGTCACGCCGGACAAACGGGCCTGCAGGGCTGCGGGCAAGGCGGCCAGCACCGCATCCAGGCTGTCCAGCGCGGCCAGTTCCTGCAAAGTCCTGCCGGACAGGCTGTAGCGCGAGCCCACCAGCAGGTAATACACCTGCGCAGGCGGCAGCTTGTAGTTGAAGCGGTAGCGCAGCAGCCAGACCAGGTTGATGCGGTCGATCAGATTCGCCATCAGGCCGCGGAAAGGCGCGCCCACCGTGTTTTCCAGCGGCTGGGCGTGCAGGGTCAGACCTTCGTAGTAGCCGCGATCCAGCGCCGCATCCAGGGTGAACGGATCGTGACTCTGCTCGAACGCGCGCCTGGCGTGGCGAACGATGCCGGCGTAGGGTCCGGCCTCCAGGCGACGCAGCAGCTCGCCGACATCCTCGGCATGCGCCAGGTCCTGGTTGTCGAGCCGTCCGAAAGTGCCCATCGGCGTCAGCCGGGCGAGTGCCGCGGCGGGCCGCTCGCCCGTCATCTTGCTGCGCAGCAGCGTCTTGACGTTGGAAATTTCGAAGCGTGCCGTCCAGAAGGTCAGAAAACCGCGTGCAGGGCCGGTCAGCGGCCGGATCATGACCCGCGTCTCGTCGAGGACTTGCGCGATGAGGCGTTGTTCCAGCGAGCGGGCATCCTGTTGCCGCCCGGATTTCGGCGCATAGCCCGCCGCCAGTTGCGGCAGACCGCCCCGGTTCAGGGCGTCGGCCACCTCGTCATCTGACACGCCGATCAGCGCATCGAGTGCGGCGTCAGGCCACAGACGGCTGGCATACAGGCTGACACGGGTGTCGAGATAGGCGGACATGGTTCAGGCGACGTTTTCGGGTCAGGGTTCAGGTCAACATCCCCTACCCCGCTTGTCTCGTCAGGGTCGGGGACAAGTCATGTGCCGGGGTCGAGCAACAGGCTCAGGGCCGCATCCACCGCCTCGGCTTCGTGCCGCGATGCCAGGGCGCGCAGGGTGCGCTGGCGTTCGCCGTATTTGCGCGAGAGCTCGGCCACCGCTTGTTCGGCACGCCCCTTCGCCTCGTTCAGGTACGGCGCCCGGAGTTCGGCGCGGCCCGCTTCGAAACGGGATTCGCCGTCACGCACGGCGGCGAGCGCATCCTCGATCATGCGCTGACGCTCCCGGCTGGCGGCATCGATCACCGCCTGCGCGCGGGCCTCGGTTTCCAGTAGGCGTTGAAGTTGATCGTCCATTAGATGGCGAAGATCAGCGCCAGGCCTGTTGCTGCAATCCCGGCCCCCGCTACCTGTACCGCGTGGCGGCCGATCAGGCTGCCGGCGATGCCCAGGCCATGCAACCCCAGCGTGGCCAGCACGAATCCCAGGCCATACAGCGCAGGCGACGCGGCCAGCGGCATTTCCAGCCCGTGGGCGTAGCCGTGGAACACGGCGAAGCCGGCAGCGACCGCCATGCCGGCCGTCACCGCCCACTGGCGCCGGGTCGCGATTAGGAGGCCGAGCACCAGCACGGACAGCGCGATGGCGGTCTCGATATGCGGCAGGGCGATGCCTGACCAGACCAGCATCCCGCCCATCAGCATCGCGCCGACAAAGGCTGCGGGCACGGCCCACAGCGCTCGCCCCCCCTGTTGCGCCGCCCACAGGCCGATTGCGATCATGGCGAACAGGTGGTCGAGCCCCATCAACGGATGGGCCAGGCCGCCGGCAAAACCGGTGACGGTGGCGTGGTCGCCCGTGTGCGCGGAGGCGGTTCCAGCCAACAGGCTCATTGCTGCCAGGGCAAACGCGCGTGAAGGTTTCATCAAGTTCATTGGTTGCTCTCCAGATGCAAAATTCTTCGGCTGTCGGTCGTCGGCATTACTTGATCTTCACCTGCACCAGTTCTTCGCCATCCGGGTCGGTCACGTGCACGGCGCAGGCAATGCAGGGATCGAAGGAATGAATGGTGCGCAGGATCTCGATCGGCTGCTTCGGATCGGCCATCACATGGTTGTCCTGCAAAGCCGCCTCGTAGGCGCCCGGCTGTCCTTGCGTATCGCGCGGGCCGGCGTTCCACGTGCTGGGCACCACCGCCTGGTAATTGCTGATCTTGGCGTCGTCGACCACGATCCAGTGAGACAGGCCACCGCGCGGCGCTTCCATCAGGCCGACGCCCTGCATATGCTTGGGCCAGGTGGACGGATCCCAGTACTGGTCGTTGAAGGTGCGCACATCGCCGGCCTTGATATTGGCCATCAACTGGTCGAACCAGCCCTGCATGGCGTCGGCCAGGATCTTCGATTCCAGCGTGCGTGCAGCCGTGCGGCCAAGCGTGGAGAACAGTGCCTCGACCGGCACGTCGAGCGTCTTCAGCGTCAGCCCGACCAGTTCCTTCGCCTGGGCGTTGCCGCTGGCATACAGCATCAGCACGCGGGCGAGCGGGCCGACCTCCATGGCATGACCCTTCCAGCGCGGCGATTTCAGCCAGGAGTATTTCTGGTCGACATCGAGGTGTTCGTAAGGCGGCTTTGGCCCGGTGTAGTTGAGTTCGGTCTCGCCCCTGAACGGGTGCAGGCCCTCGCCGTCACCCTGGCTGTACTTGTACCAGGAGTGGCTGACGTATTCCTGGATCTCGTTGTCCGCATCCAGATCGATGGGGTGGATGGTCGACAGGTCGCGGTTGAGGATGACGCCGCGCGGAATGAGGTAGGAATCGGTATCCCAGAATCCCTTCGACGGCAGGTCGCCGAATGACAGGAAGTTGCCCAGGCCTTCGCCGCGTCCGCCCCAGTCCTTGTAGAAACCGGCGATGGCCAGGGTGTCCGGCACATAGACCTGATCGACGAATTCGCGCATCTTCGTGATGACGTTCTGCACCGTCTGCAGGCCGACCATGTTGAGCGCGGTGGCCGATTGACCGCCGCCGCTGGTATGCACCGAAATGGCCGAGGGCACGCCGCCTACCACGAAGTTTGGATGCGGGTTCTTGCCGCCGAAGATGGCGTGCAGCTTGACCACGTCACGCTGCCAGGCCAGTGCATCGAGATAGTGCGCCACCGCCATCAGGTTGGCTTCCGGCGGCAGCTTGTAGGCGGGATGGCCCCAGTAGGCGTTGGCGAAAATGCCGAGCTGGCCCTGTTCGACAAAGGTCTTCACCTTCTTCTGCACGTCGGCGAAGTAGCCCGGCGAGGACTTCGAGTAACTGGACAGGCTTTGTGCCAGCGTCGAGGTGGCCTTGGGATCGGCCTTCAGCGCCGAAACCACGTCGACCCAGTCGAGCGCGTGCAGGTGATAGAAGTGCATCACGTGGTCGTGCACGTATTGCGCCGCGATCATCAGGTTGCGGATCAGTTCCGCGTTGTGCGGAATGCTGTAGCTGGGAATGGCCCGATGCAGCGCGTCCTCCACCGATCGCACCGAAGCGATGCCGTGCACCAGGGTGCAGACGCCGCAGATGCGCTGGGCAAAGGCCCAGGCGTCGCGCGGGTCGCGGCCCCGAAGAATGATCTCGATGCCGCGCACCATGGTGCCGGCGGAATAGGCACTCGTGATCTTGCCGTCGGCGTCGGTTTCCGCCTCGATGCGCAGGTGGCCTTCGATGCGGGTAATGGGGTCAACGACGATGCGTTGTGCTGTGGTCATGTGTTCAATCCTCCAGGTGTTCCGCCAGTAGCTCGGTCAGGCCGAGCAGCTTGGTATCCATTTCGTAATGGTCGATGCCCTCCTCCATCACGATGCGGCAGTTGGCGCAGAACGTCACCATGGTGCTGACGCCGGCTTCCTCGATCTGCCGTTTCTTGACCTGGAAGACCTTGGCGCGCAGGGCTTCCGCTTCGTCCGTGTGGATCGCCGAGGCGCCGCCGCCGCCGCCGCAGCACCAGTTCCATTTCTGCTTGTCGACGATCGGGATGTAGTTGTCCGCGACCTGCTGGATCAGCGGTTCGGCCGCCTGCAGCACGCCGCCGCGGCGAACGATCTGGCAGGGATCGTGCAGGATCAGCGGCTCCTTGAACCTGGATTTCATCTTCAGCACGCCTTTCTGGCGCAGATCGTCGAGCAGTTCCAGCACATGCACGACGTTGAATGTGAAGGGCCGGCCGATCAGGTTGGGACCCTCCCAGCGGATCGCCATGTAGGCGTGGCCGCATTCGGGCGACAGAACGTTCTTCACCTTCAGCTTCTCGGCGGCGTCGACAATGCGCGAGACGATCACTTTCGCCAGGTCCGAGTTGCCGATCTGGATGCCGGCGTTGGTTGCCTCGAAGGCATCGGACGCGAGGGTGAAGCTGATGCCCGCCTTGGTGAAGATCTTCGCCAGTGCCTCGAGGTACTCCGGGAAGTTGACGATTTCCATCGACGACAGCAGCACCAGGTAATCGGCGCCTTCCTTGTCGATCGGGATGGCAAGGCCCGTGGCCTCCTCGGCCTTCCTGATCACGTTGGCGACCGCCGGCCACTTCAGCCCCATCGGGCCGCCGATCTCGACCGTGCGCTTGGTGGCGCCCTTGATGCCGTCCGGAACGTGCCCGGACGCCGCCATGCCCTCGCGGAACTTGCGCACCATGTAGACGATGTCATTGCCGACCGGACAAACCATCGAGCAGCGCCCGCACATGGTGCAGCTGTCGTACACCAGCTCCTGCCACTGGTCGAGCTCGTCGTCGGTCACCGGTTTGGACAGGCCGACCGCTTTCTTCAGCCGCCCGAGCAGGGTGTATTCCTGCTCGTAGACACGGCGCAATGGCTCCAGCTTGTGGATCGGCGTGTACTTGGGGTCGCCAGTTTCCGTATAGAACAGGCAGGCATCGGCGCACAGGCCGCAATGCACGCAGCTGTTGAAATAGCTGGCAATGGGGGCGTCGATGACTTCCTTGAGGGCGTTGATGCCCTTTTCCAGTGAAGCGCTCATTGTGCTTTCTCCCTGAATGTGAGGAACACCTGCTGCCCGTTCATACCGGCACCCCCCTCTGCGCATTGACGCGGCCGTTGTACCAGCGCGATCCGAA
>JAABQU010000256.1 GCA_011391285.1 Thiobacillus sp. | reverse complement strand
GCCTCGGTCTGCGCGGCGACAACCGCCACCCGCTCGAGGCACGCACGCGTCAACCCCTGCAGCCGCGCATAGCCGCGCGCCGAGCGTGCCGACAGCCGCGCGTTCGCCAGCACCAGTGGCACGCCTTCGCGCGCAGCAGCATGGATGAGGTTGGGCCACAGCTCGGTTTCCATCAGGACGCCGACGCGCGGCCGCAGGCGACGCAGGAAGCGCCGCATCAAAACGGCGTAGTCGTAGGGCAGATAGACGATGTGCGCAAAGTCGCCGTACAGCACTTCGGCAGTGGCGCGCCCGGTCGGGGTCATGCAGGTGAGCAGCACCGGCGTACGCGGATGCGCAGTGCGCAACGCGGTAATCAGCGGTTGCGCGGCGCGCATCTCGCCGACCGACACCGCATGGATCCACAGCGCGCCGGTCACCGGCGCCGGGCCGCGCGCCAGCCGCTCGCCCCAGTGTTCGAGATAGCCGCGCTCGCGCCGCCCACGCCACAGCAGGCGCAGCGGAATCAACGGCGCGGCCATCAGCAGGGCAAGGCGGTAGAGCGTCCAGTCGAGAATCAGGCGCAGCTTGGGCATCGGCAGATTGTAAAGGGCGCGGTGCTAGAATCGACGCCACTTTGGAGGCAAAACAATGAAAATCCTGCTCACCGGCGCCGCCGGATTCATCGGCATGCACGTCGCGCAAATCCTGTTGAAGCGCGGCGACGAAGTGGTCGGCATCGACAGTCTGAACGACTACTATGATCCCGCCCTGAAACTCGCGCGGCTCGAGCAACTCAAGCCCTACCCCAACTTCAGCTTCCTCAAGGACGACATCTCCGATCGCATGGTGATGGAGGACCTGTTCGAGAAGGGCCACTTCGACGCGGTCATCAACCTCGCCGCGCAGGCCGGCGTGCGCTACTCGCTGAAGAATCCGCACGCCTACGTGCAGTCCAACATCGTCGGTTTCGCCAACCTGCTCGAAGGCTGCCGCCACCACGGCGTCAAGCATTTCGTCTACGCCAGTTCGTCCAGCGTCTACGGCGCCAACACCAAGATTCCGTTCTCCACCCACGATCCGGTCAACCACCCGGTGAGCCTGTACGCCGCCAGCAAGAAGGCCAACGAGCTGATGGCGCACACCTACTCGCACCTCTACGGCCTGCCCACCACCGGCCTGCGCTACTTCACCGTCTACGGCCCGTGGGGCCGGCCCGACATGTCGCCGTGGCTGTTCACCTCCGCCATCCTCGAAGGCCGCACCATCGACGTCTTCAACCACGGCGACATGATGCGCGACTTCACCTACATCGACGACATCGCCGACGGCACCGTGAAAGTGCTCGACCGCATCCCGCAGCCCAATCCCGACTTCGACCACAACAACCCCGACCCAGCCTCGAGCCACGCGCCCTACCGCCTCTACAACATCGGCAACCACACCCCGGTGCAGCTGATGGACTTCATCGGCACCATCGAAGCCGCCCTCGGCCAGACCGCGAAGAAGAACTTCCTGCCGATGCAGGACGGTGACGTGCAGGCGACCTATGCGGACGTCGACGAACTGGTTCGCGATACCGGCTTCAAGCCGGCAACGACGCTGGAGTATGGGATTGGGAAGTGGGTGGAGTGGTATCGAGGGTACATACAAGCAGATCGCCTGAGCTAGGAGTTAGCTAAGCTGGCCTCTCTAACTAATGGGTTTCGCGGTTGCGGAACAGGTGTGTTTTCCGTTTTCATATGCGTTCCCTATCAAAGCATAGCTTCAATTAGAACAACAGGTTGCTACTGAAATGACCGTGTTATACACCTTTGTGGTTTTTTGTTATACACCGATTCCGGTGTCTACTTAACGTTAGGATGCGCATGCAGAGGCCAAGAATACTTTGCTTAGTCGTTTCGGCTCTCCTATTGGCGTCGTGTGGAATCTATGTCCCGTCATTGAGCGAGAAGGCAGCCAAGGAAACGACTCTGCGTGAGGTCCAGGCTCTCGAAAAGAATCTGAGAACGCTCCTACCAGATTTGGTCGTGACGCCGTACCCAGAAACTCAAATCCAATATCTGTTTTTTCGAGGAAATTACTTGGGAATGGATTCTTGGGCAGAGGCTCGCTACGTCACCAATTTATCGGGCAAGGATGCATGCGAAGAGTTTCTTCACTATTTAAGAGATCAACTTGGTTGGGATACGAAATCTCACCGAGGTGAATGTTCGGTAAAAAAATTAACGAATATATCCATAGCAGCATTGATGGAAGAAAACTCAACAAGGCAAATACGAATGATCAATTTAGTATCGATATAGGGTTTAGAGACTACGGTGGCTCGCCAACAGAGAAATATTTGAAAGGGAGAACCGAAATAGAGATTTGGATCCATCGAACAATGGACCGCGTAAAATCAAATACTTGCGTCGTTGAGCGCCCTCCAGATGAACAACCATGCAGGCATGCTAACTGGCATGAAAATCCACCATCCTAACAAGGCGCTCAACCGCGCTCCCTTCGGTCGCTGGACGGCGCTAAAGCGCCGCCGGTTAGCTCTACGTTAGCGCCCTATGAATATTCGCCCACTTCTGATAATCGCGCTTTGCTGGCCAATGTACGCTATGCCAATCGGCTACCCATCCTTCTCGTCCGAAACACAGAAACAATAGGGGACAGACCAAGAAACAATAGGGGACAGACCACGGTTTCTTTCACTGTAAAAAGCGAATGGGTTCAGGATATGAACTCATGGCTGACCGAGTACCGCCGCCCATGGAAGCTCGCCACGCTTGCCGCGGGCATCGGATTGTTGATCCTGGGTTCCTTCCACTACCAAGCCCCGGACTGGGATATCCCAATCAGCTTCATCATGGCGATCCTTGCGTATCTCACGGCACCCTGGAGCCTGCGCGTCATCCTTGAACGGAAGTGGCGGCTCTGGCCTGCCATGCTGTTCGCGACCTGGTTCACGGTTGATGGGTGCTATGCGATCTACTGGTATTTCAAAGACCCCGTGGCCCTCGACATGATGCGTGAAGTGAATTTTCCAGCCTCGCTATCCCTCTACGGAATGTGCGGCTTCGTCTGGCTGTATCGAGGAAGTCTCAGGCAACTTTTTTCAGACACCAGGAAGGGCTTTTCTCTACAGCGCGGAGTTGGGGACTGACGACGGTACTGCAGGCTGAGTCTGAAAATGAATCCTTCCACCGTCAAAACCTACCTGCCCTGGGTCGTTGCCGTGGCGCTGTTCATGGAGGGGCTCGATACCACGATCGTCAACACGGCGGTGCCGGCGATCGCGGACGGTCTGCAGGTGACGCCGCTGAGCCTGAAGGCGGTGGTGACAAGCTACATCCTGAGTCTTGCCGTGTGCATCCCGGTGAGCGGCTGGATGGCGGATCGCTATGGCACGCGGCGCGTGTTCAGCATCGCGGTGACCGTGTTTACCGTTGCCTCGATCCTGTGCGGGCTGGCGCAGAACGCGCCGATGCTGGTGGCGGGGCGCATCCTGCAGGGCGTCGGCGCGGCGATGATGATGCCGGTGGGGCGGCTGGCGATCATCCGCACCTTTCCCAAGTCGGAGCTGCTGCGGGCCATGAACTTCGTCATCATCCCGGCGCTGATCGGACCCCTGCTCGGGCCGACCGTCGGCGGCCTGATCGTGCACTGGCTCTCGTGGCACTACATCTTCTTCATCAACGTGCCGGTAGGACTGATGGCGCTGTGGCTGGCGCATCGCTACATGCCGGATTACCGGGGCGATGCGCGGCGCCCGCTGGATGTCGTCGGCCTGGTGCTGTTCGGCAGTGGCGCGGCATTGCTGTCCTGGCTGCTGGAAATATTCGGCGAACATCAGATCGACGCGACCTCGGGTTCACTTCTGCTGGCGCTCAGTCTCGGCCTGCTGGGTGCGTATTTCCTGCATGCACGCGAGACGGCCCATCCGCTGCTGCGCCTGGCGCTGTTCCGGGTTCGCACGTTTCGCGTGTCGGTGGTGGGCGGCTTCATCACGCGTCTGGGGGTGGGGGGCATGCCTTTTCTGCTGCCGCTGCTCTACCAGCTCGGCCTCGGCATGCCGGCCTGGCAGTCGGGTCTGCTGATGATGCCGGTGGCGGCGGCGGCGATGGGCATGAAGTTCATCGCGTCGCGGGTGCTGGCGCGCTTCGGCTACCGGCGCGTCCTGATCGTGAATACGGTGATGATCGGAGTCGTGGTCTGCCTGTTTTCGCTGGTGACCGCGGCCACGCCGATCAGCATGATCGTGCTGCTGGGCCTGGCCATGGGCTTCTTCAATTCGCTGCAATACACGAGCATGAATTCGATGGCCTTTGCCGACATCGATGCGCCCGATTCGAGCATGGCCAGCACCATCTCCAGTTCGATGCAGCAGATGTCGATGAGCTTCGGACTGGCCTGCGGCTCGCTGATCGCGGGCTGGTATCTGGGCGACCTGCCGCAAACCGACCGCACGGCGGTGACGACCGCGCTGCACTACGCCTTTCTGACGCTGGGCGGGCTGACGATGCTGTCGTCGCTGTCGTTCTGGTCGCTGCGCGCCGGGGATGGCGAGAGCGTCAGCCGGGGGATCGTGCGCGAGACGGTGTAAGCCGTCGTCCCGCACGATGTCGCCGGGGGTACCGGGTACGTCGTCATTTGGCGACATCCCCGTCCGTTCCTAAGCTTCTGTTTTAGCGAATCATTCTTCGGATCAGCCGGATTCGGCGTCGTCAATAAGCGACGTTTTATCCGCTTTTTGCCCTGAGTCCATCCGGACAATTTTCATACCTGCCTGTTTAACAACAGGTTTTCAGTGCTGGCCCGCGTGTTGCTGTATGACGCGTGCGTCCAGTTCCGGGCGCAACCACACCAGAGCGTTTTACAACCAGAACCGAGAGAGACCCACCCCATGCTCAAATCCTTCATGCAACCCAGCACTTCCAGCAATTCAAAAACCGATTCGACCCGGCCGGGCAGTTCGGGGTACCCGGCCAAACCGGCCGAATCCGCCAAGGCGGTTGAGCCCACCAAGGTGGAGACCGCGCCCCAGGCCGCAAAATCGGCGCCGAACGACGAGGGCAGCAAGCTCATCGTCGGACCGAACATCAAGCTGAAGGGATCCGAAATCACCGATTGCGAAATTCTGGTGGTGGAAGGCCGTGTCGAAGCCTCGATGAAAAGCCGCGATATCCGCATCGCTGAAGGCGGCGTGTTTTCGGGCAAGGCGGAAATCGATGTGGCGGAGGTGCGCGGTACCTTCGAGGGTGAGTTGACCGCCCGCAAACGGCTGGTGATCTACGCCACCGGCAAGGTCACCGGCGTGATCCGCTATGGCGAGATGCTGGTCGAGGAAGGCGGCACGCTTTCAGGCGATGTGGAGCGGCTTGCTACCGGCCCCAGTCTGGCCAAGGTGACGGATGCCTCCACACAAACCACGACGCCCGACCCGGCTGAAAAGGATGTTCCGGAACTGGAACAGGTTCAATCGGGCTCGACCTATCTCCGCAACCAGGCGGGGAGACGTCAGGGTTGATCAAACCCTTGCCGAACCGGCGCTGTCGCCGCTTTGCGACAGCATGGCATCGGTGCCATGTCCTGCATCGCAGCATCCTGCGCGCCCGCACGCGCAGGCCACGCACAGATAGCGTTCTGGAGTGCTTCGCCCGACCCGGACTGACTTGGCCCGGGCGTTCAGGGCTGTCTACAGCTTCGCGTTACGCCCGCCGTCCACGGCCAGCACCTGCCCTGTCACATAGGGCGCATCGATGGCAAAGAAGCGCACCGCCCGGGCAATGTCGTCGGGACCACCAGCGGTCTTGAGGATGGTGTGGGAGACGATGCGCTGACGTGAGACTTCGTCGAAGTTGGGGTCATCTTCCGGCCACATGATGGGGCCGGGGGCGACGGCATTGACGCGCACCAGCGGGCCCAGTTCGCGAGCGAGCGACTTGGTGAGGCCGACTACGCCGGCCTTGGCGACGGAATACACAACGTAGCTTTTCATCGGCCGCTCGGCATGGATGTCGGCGATGTTGACAATGCAGCCGCGGCGCTTTTTCAGCTCGGGTGCGGCGGCCTGCGACAGGAACAGGGGCGCGAGCAGGTTGCTGCCCATCAGGTTGTCCCAGTCCTTCATGGTGATGGTGCCGACCGGGGTGGGATAGAAACTCGATGCATTGTTGACTAGCACGTCGAGCCCGCCGAAGGTGGCGACGGTCTGGTTGACGAGGCTGGGCAGGCCGTTGACGTCGAGCAGGTCCGCCTGGATCAGTGCGACTGAAGCTGGGCGGATGGCATTCAGTTCATCCTGCAGCGCACGCGCCTCGTCGACCGAACTGCGGTAATGGATCATCAGATTGGCGCCGCTGGCGTGCAGCAGGCGGCCGGTCGCCGCGCCGACACGCTTGGCCCCGCCCGTGATCAATACCACTTTGCCTTGCATCGGGGTTCACCCTTATAGTCACTTGATTCTGGATTATCCAGCCATTCCGCATTATCCCTGAAGTCATCCGCCGCATGCTCCCCGCCCCTGCTTCTGACGCCCTTGCCCACAGCCAGCGCGTGACCGCATACCTGCAGTCGTTGATCGACGACGCGGGCGGCTGGATCCCGTACTCGCGCTACATGGAAGCGGCGCTCTACGCGCCGGGACTGGGCTACTACGCCGCCGGCGCGATGAAGTTTGGCGCGGCGGGCGACTTCGTCACCGCGCCGGAAATGACGCCGCTGTTCGGCCGCACGCTGGCACACGCGATTGCGCCGGTGCTGGCCGAGACCGGCGGCGACGTGCTGGAACTGGGCGCCGGCAGCGGGCGGCTGGCGGCAGACGTGCTGGGCGAACTGGAAAGAATGAATGCCCTGCCCGCACGGTATTGCATCCTGGAAGTGAGCGCGGACCTGCGACAGCGCCAGCAGGAAACGATTGCGCGCGAATGGCCGCAGCTTGCACATCGGGTGCAGTGGCTGGAGGCGCTGCCCGCGCATTTCAGCGGCGTCATCCTCGGCAACGAAGTGCTCGACGCGCTGCCCGTGGAGCTGGTGCACTGGACGGATGCGGGGCCGAAGGTGCGCGGCGTGGTGCGCGAAGGCGACACCTTCGCCTGGGAAGACCGCCCGATCAATGATCCCGTGCTGCGCGCGCGCGCCGAAGCGGCGGAACGGGTGCCGGACTATCTCTCTGAAATCAATCTGGCAGCCGAGGCGCTGATCGCGTCGCTCGCGCAAGCACTCGACCGTGGCCTGATCCTGATGATCGACTACGGCTTTGTCGCCACCGAGTACTACCACCCGCAGCGCCACATGGGCACGCTGCGCGTGCATTACCGGCACCATGCGCTGGACGATCCGTTCTACCTGCCCGGCTTGTGCGACCTCACCGCACACGTTGATTTCAGTGCCGTGGCGAAGGCCGGGGTTGCTTCGGGACTCGAGCTTGTGGGCTTTACCAGCCAGGCGAGTTTTCTGTTGAACAGCGGGCTGACCGAGCTGCTGATGCAGACGCCCCCCACCGATGCAGCGGCTTACCTGCCGCAGGCCAATGCGGTGCAGCGACTGGTGTCGCCGGCCGAGATGGGCGAGTTGTTCAAGGTAATCGGGCTGGGGACGAGCGGCATCCCGCCGCTGTCCGGATTTTTACGCGGAGACAGGCAGCATTCGCTTTAAGTCCGTCATTGCGAGCAACGCGAAGCAATGACGGCGCCTTACACCAGCGGCAGCTGCGCGTCCTCTTCTGGCGGCAGACGGGTCACGCGAACCGCGTGCAGGCGGCGGCTGTCGGCACGCAGGATACTGAACAGGAAACCGTCGAACTTGACCGACTCGCCGCGCTTGGGCAGGTGACCGAAGCGCGAAATGACGAGGCCGCCGACGGTATCGAATTCCTCATCGGAGAAGTGCGCGCCGAGGGTCTGGTTGAAATCCTCGATCTCGGTTCCGGCTTTCACGCGGAACACGCCTTCGTTTTCGCGGATGATGTTGTCCTCGGTCTCGTCGAAGTCGTATTCATCCTCGATGTCGCCGACGATCTGTTCGAGCACGTCCTCGATGGTGACGATGCCCGCGACGCCGCCGTATTCGTCGACGACGATGGCGATGTGATTGCGGTTGGAACGGAATTCCTTCAACAGCACGTTCAGCCGCTTCGACTCGGGAATGAACACGGCCGGACGCAGCATGCCGCGGATGTCGTTGTCGGATTCGGCGTAATGCCGCAACAGGTCTTTCGCCAGCAGAATGCCGATGACATCGTCGCGGTCCTTGTCGATGACCGGGAAGCGCGAGTGCGCGGTTTCGATGACGCGGGGAATAAAGACTTCGGGCGGGTCGTTGATGTCCACGACGTCCATCTGCGCGCGCGGAATCATGATCTCGCCGACGCGCATTTCGGACACCTGCAGCACGCCCTCGATCATCGCCAGGGCATCGGCATCCATCAGACTGTTTTCGTAGGCGCCGTGCAGCAATTCGATCAGCTGTTCACGGTCTTCGGGTTCGCGCATCAGCCAGTGGGAGATGCGCTCGAGCAAGCTCGGTTTATGACTACTGTCGGACTCCATTTTGCGGTCAGGAAGTGTAAGGATTGGGGATGTGGAACTGCTTCAGTATAGCGATTTCGCGTGATTCCATGATTTCGGCATCCGCGGGCTCGATGTGGTCATAACCCTGCAGGTGCAGCACGCCATGGACTGTCATGTGGGCGTAATGGTGCTTCAGCGGCTTGCCCTGTTCGCGTGCCTCGCGCTCGACCACCGGCGCGCAGATCACCACGTCGCCGGCCAGCACGCCGCGCCCTGATTCATCGTGGCCTATTTCGCCGTATTCGAAGGTCAGCACGTTGGGCACGTAGCCCTTGTCGCGGTAATCCTGGTTGAGCGCCTGGGCTTCCTCGGCATCGACGAGGCGCACCGTGATTTCGGCGGGATGTTCCAGCGCGGCGGCCACCCAGCGGCGGATTTGTGCGCGGCTCGGCAAATCGTCCGCCTCGCAGGCGAACTGCACGGACAGGCTGAATTCAGGGCTCACGTTTGCCTGTTTCCGCGCGATGTGCGGCATACGCGTCAACGATGCGGCCGACCAGCGGATGGCGCACCACATCCTCGGACAGGAAGTGGGTAAAGGCGATGCCGCGCACGTCACCCAGCACCTCGGTCGCATCCAGCAGGCCGGATTTCATATGCTTGGGCAGATCGATCTGCGTCGGATCACCGGTCACCACCGCGCGCGCGCCGAAACCGATCCGGGTGAGGAACATCTGCATCTGCTCGGGCGTGGTGTTCTGCGCCTCGTCGAGGATGATGAAGGCGTGGTTGAGCGTGCGCCCGCGCATGAAGGCGAGCGGCGCCACCTCGATGGCGTGGCGTTCGATCAGGCGCGTCACCTTGTCGAAACCCATCAGGTCGTACAGCGCGTCGTAAAGCGGGCGCAGGTAAGGATCGACCTTCTGCGTGAGATCGCCCGGCAGAAAGCCGAGCCGCTCGCCGGCTTCCACCGCCGGGCGCGTCAGCACGATGCGCTTGACCTGCTCGCGCTCCAGCGCATCGACCGCGCAGGCGACGGCGAGATAGGTCTTGCCGGTGCCGGCCGGGCCGACGCCGAAGGTGATGTCGTGGCTGCGGATGTTTTCGATGTAGCCACCCTGGCGCGGAGTGCGCGCGCGCAGGTCGGCGCGGCGGGTGCGCAGCGCGGGGCCTTCCTCGTCGGCACGGCCGCGGGTGAGTTCGACCAGACCCAGCTGGATGTCGTCGAGCGAGAGTTCGTCGTGCGCGCGGTTGTAGAAATGCTCGATCGCCTGCGCGCCCTTTTCTGCCTGGGCGGCGTCGCCGCTGAAACGGAAGCTGGCGCCGCGGCGGCCGATGGTGACGTCGAATGCCGCCTCGATCTGCCGCAGGTTCTCGTCCATCGGGCCGCACAGGTTGGCCAGCCGCCGGTTGTCTTCCGGGGCCAGACGCAGTTCAACGATGTCGGTTTTCAAGCGGGGGCACTCTCGAGGGTGACGACTTCGCCGCGCAAGCTGTGCGGCAGGGCCTGGGTAATGGTGACGTCGACGAAGCGGCCGATCAGGCGCGGCTGGCCGGCGAAGTTGACGATGCGATTGTTGTCGGTGCGGCCGGCGAGTTCTTCCGCATTCTTTTTGGAATGGCCTTCGACCAGCACGCGCTGCACAGTGCCGACCATGGCCTGGTTCACCTTCTGCGCCTGCGCCTCGATCTGCGCCTGCAATCTCATGAGCCGCTGCGTCTTCAGTTCAGCCGAAACGTCGTCCGGATAGTCCGATGCCGGCGTGCCGGGACGCTTGCTGTAGATGAAGGAGAAGCTGGCGTCGAAGTCGAGATCGACGATGAGCTTCATGGTCGCCTCGAAGTCCGCTTCGGTCTCGCCCGGGAAGCCGACGATGAAGTCGGAAGACAGGCAGAGGTCGGGGCGCTGCTCTCTCAACTTTCTGACAATCGACTTGAACTCGAGCACGGTGTGGCCGCGCTTCATCGCCGCCAGGATGCGGTCGGAACCGGACTGCACCGGCAGATGCAGGTGCGACACCAGCTTGGGCAGCGTGCCGTAGCACTCGATCAGCCGCTGCGTCATTTCGCGCGGGTGGCTGGTGGTGTACCTGATTCGTTCAACGCCAGGGATCTCGTGCACCATCTCAAGCAGGAAAGCGAAGTCGGCGGTGCCGCCCTCTTCCAGTGCGCCCTGATAGGCGTTGACGTTCTGCCCCAGGAGCGTGACTTCCTTCACCCCGCGCCCGACCAGATCGGACACTTCAGCGATGACGTCGTCGAACGGGCGCGAGACTTCCTCGCCGCGCGTGTAAGGCACCACGCAGAAAGTGCAGTACTTGGAGCAGCCTTCCATGATCGAGACGAAGGCCGAGGCGCCCTCGACCCGCGCCGGCGGCAGGTGGTCGAACTTCTCGATTTCGGGAAAGCTGATGTCGACCTGGGCGCGGCCGCTCGCGCGGCGCTGAGCGATCAGTTCGGGCAGGCGATGCAGGGTCTGCGGGCCGAACACGACGTCGACGAACGGCGCACGGGCAACGATGGCCGCGCCTTCCTGCGAGGCCACGCAGCCGCCGACGCCGATGATCAGGTTGGGGTTGGCCTGCTTCAGGTGACGCACCCGACCGAGGTCGTGGAACACCTTTTCCTGCGCCTTCTCGCGCACCGAGCAGGTGTTGAACAGGATGACGTCGGCGTCTTCCGGGGTGGCCGTCAGGGTCAGGCCCTCGGACGCATTGAGCACGTCGGCCATCTTGTCCGAGTCGTACTCGTTCATCTGACAGCCGAAGGTTTTGATGTAGATCTTCTTCATGGGGTGCCGGGACAGTGAATAGACTGGGGGCGGGGATTTCGCCGCTGCATTTGACCAATGCGGCAACGAAAAGATATGTGGTGGTGATGAGTGGACTTGAACCACCGACCCCCGGATTATGAATCCGATGCTCTAACCGACTGAGCTACATCACCTTGGGGACTGCTTATCCGGCTAGCGACCGCCGAAAAGGCGCGCATTTTAGCTGATTGCGGGCCGCACTGTCAAAGCGCGCTGCCGGGGGAAAACGACGCCGACCGGTTGCTCAGGATTCACTGCGGCCGCAGCTTCGCCAGTTCGTCGAGCAGGCTGATCAGGAGTTCGCGTCCCAGCGGCCCCATGCCGGCGACCAGCTGGTCGGCATCGCGTTCGCCGTTGACCAGGCGGCGCATGCGCCCACCCAGCAGCGCCATGTCGCCGCCCGCCTTCATCATCTGCTCGGCCATGTTGGCGAGTACTGACATCGCCTGCGCGTCCCCTCGCGCCGAGGCATCGATCAGGGCAGCAAGCCCCGGGGCGGCGCTGCTGCCGTCGGGCTGGACGTCGAGCGCGGGCAGGGTCGCGGGGTTATCGATCCCGCGCAGGATGGCATCGAGCAGGATGCTGTCCTCCTCGTCCAGTCCCAGTTTGATCGAAGGGTCACGGCGGCCATTGATGACATGACGCAGCGCACCGACCAGCCGCGCCCAGCCGGCCTGCTCGGCGGCGTCGAGTTGCTTCATCAGGTCGGGCAGCTGGCTGCGATCGCGCAGCGCATTGACGACGGTGTGGATGAAGGACGCGTGGACGCGCAGGACTTGTTCGACGGCGGACGGGAGCTGGGCCATGTTGATCAGGGACGGGCTGAGAACGAAGCGGGATTGTCAGGTGCGCTGGCAAGCTTGGCAACCACGGGCTGGACCGGCACGTTTTCGATACACCAGTGAGCACTTGCCCACGCCAGCAACTCGGCAGGCGCGGCCCCTGCCAGGTCGGCAGGCAGGGTATGACCGAGCACGGCGAGCGTCTGCGCCAGCACAGCGCCCCGCCCGGTTTGAGGCAGGGCGGGCGCCAGGGTCTGCTTGGAAAGCTTCTGCCCGGCGGCATTGGTGACCAGCGGGATGTGGGCGTAGGCCGGCGTCGGCAGGCCGAGCAGGGTTTGCAGGTAAATCTGGCGCGGGGTGTTCCACAACAGGTCGGCGCCGCGCACGACATGGGTGACGCACTGGAAGGCGTCGTCCACCACCACCGCCAGTTGATAGGCGAACAGGCCGTCGGCGCGCCTGACGATGAAGTCGCCGACGTCGTGCGCCAGGTTCTGCTGCAGGTCGCCGTGAATGCGGTCGTGGAAGTGGGTGCTCACATCCAACACACGCACGCGCCAGGAACGCGCGACCGCGCCGGACGGCAGGCCGTTGCGGCAGGTGCCGCGGTAGAGGATCTCGCCTTCGTGGTTGCGCGGCGCGTCCGCGAGCTGGCTGCGGGCGCAGGCGCAGGGGTAGACCGCGCCCTGCGCTTTCAACGCATCGAGCGCCGCGGCATAGGCCTCGTCGCGCTGCGACTGCACCAGCACGTCGCCGTCCCAGGCGAGGCCATAGGCTTCCAACTGGCGCAGGATGGTGTCGGCCGCACCGGGTTCGCAACGCGGGCGATCGAGGTCTTCCATGCGCACGAGCCAGCGACCGCCCGCCGCACGCGCGTCGAGGAAACTCGCCACCGCGGCAACCAGCGACCCTTGATGCAAGGGACCGGTGGGCGACGGCGCGAAGCGACCGATGTAAGCCGGGTCGGCGATCAAGCGGTGCGGGTCAGCATCAGTTGCGCGGGCATCGGCGCCGGGAAGCCGGCTTCGGCCAGCGCTTCGCGGATGACGCGGTTGCCGTCGAAATACACCTGCCAGTAATGGTCGGTATGGCAGAAAGGCCGCACCGCGAGCACCGGGCCGACGAGGTTGAATTCGAGGATCTCGACCTGCACCGCCGGCTCGGGCAGCACGTTGGGAATGGCCTGCAGCTTGTCGCGCAGCAACTGCATGGCGGCGACGTGGTCGGCGCTGCCCGCGAGCTGGCATTTCAGCTCGACGCGGCGGAAGGCATTGGTGCTGAAGTTCTGGATGGTGTCACCAAAGATCTTGCTGTTGCCGATGAGGGTGAAGACGTTGTCGGGCGTGTCGAGGCCGGTGGCGAACAGGCCGATTTCCCTGACCGTTCCGGTGACGCCCCCCGCGGTAATAAAGTCACCCACCTTGAACGGTTTCAGCACGATGAGAAAAGCACCCGCCGCGAAATTGGACAACAGCCCGCCCCAGGCGGCGCCGATGGCGATACCGATGCCGGCGACCAGGGCGGCAAAGGTCGTCGTCTGCACGCCGAAGTAGCCGAGGATGGCGACTACCAGAACGATGTTGAGGGTGACCGCGACGAAGCTGCCGATGTAGCGCATCAGCGTGGGGTCGACCTTCTGCTTTTCCAGCACGCGCTGCAACATGCGCCCCACCAGGCCGATCAGCCAGCGTCCTATGATCCAGAAC
>JAABQU010000255.1 GCA_011391285.1 Thiobacillus sp. | reverse complement strand
TCGATGAGGTCGACATCGGTCACCAGGGCCGAACGCGCATACCCGCTTTCCAGCAAATCGTGACTGAGGATGAGGTTCTCCGGAAAGCGTCCGTCGACGGCCTGGCGGAACGCATCCACGTCGTAGATGCCCTTGCCGATGAACGAGCCTTCCCCGAACACATCCTGGTAGACGTCCGAGACTTCGCGCGTGTACGGGTCGAGCCCCGCGTCACCCGCAAACAACTTGGTAAAGCGTGACTGACTGGAGCTGGTCAGGCTGATCGAGGCGCGCGGTTGCAGGATTGCGTAGCCTTCGACGATGCGTCCCTTGACGGCATCGTAGACCGGCCGGTTGAGTGGGTGGGCGAGGTTGCCGATCAGGGTGCGTGCCGCGTCGCGCGGCAGCTGGGTGTCGGTGTCCAGGGTGATGACGTACCGGATCGAAGCGAGGAGGGACTGATCGCCGACGATGTCCGAGAACGCCGATTGTGCCTCGCCCCTCAGCCGGGCATTGAACTGCTCCAGCTTGCCGCGCTTGCGCTCGTAGCCCATCCACACCCGCTCGAACGGGTTCCATACGCGGGGACGGTGAAACAGATAGAAGACGCACGGGCGATCGTCGCTGTAGGTCTCGTTGAGTGCCTCGACCGCGGCGCGCGCGTACGCGAGCAAGGCGTCGTCGTCCGGCAGCGTCTCTTCGGGCGCGTCGCGAAAATCCGTCAGCAGGGCAAAGAACAAATTGGGATCGCGATTGCCGAGATAGCGGATCTCCATGGCTTCGAGCAGATTGTCGACGTCCTGCGGGCTTGCCAGCAGGGTGGGGACGATCACCATGCTGCGGTGGCTGTCCGGAATCCCCTTGGAAAAATCCATGCGGGGCAACGCGCGCGGCGGCAGGATCAGCGTGACCAGAAGGTTCACCAGCGAGACGGCCAGCGCCGAGGCAGCGACAACGAGGGGAAGTGCCAGGAACCCGATCCGTATGTCGTCCGCTTCGAACCCGCCGAGTGCGGACAGCACGACCGCTGTCGCAAGCAGCGTAAGCAACAGGATCGGGCCGAGATACAGCGGCAGGCGGATATGCCGGCTCGCCCGCCTGACACGTGATCTCAACGACTGCTGGCAGCCGACCGCACGCTCCAGGCGTTGCCGCCCCTGATCGATCAGGTAGTAGCCGACATGCGCGCTGCGGTCGTGTGGAATGCGTTGCGCGGCAGCCGCCTGCGCCAGAACGATGGCTTCGCGTGCCACCGCCATTTCGCTGCACGTGCTGCCACGCGCCACGTCCTCGATGACATGCCGGTAGCGGTCGCGGGTGGCGAAATCCTGGCTGGCGTAACTTTCCATCGGGTCTTCGCGCAAGGTCTGTTCGACGACGCTGAGCGACTCGACGTAGTGCTTCCAGTCCATGGCGCCGATGAAGCGCAGGCTGCCGATGCTGTTGGCGATGGAAATCTGGTTGGCCGCCGCCGTGCGGCCGGCCGCCTCCGACAGCTCGGTGGCGGTCACCCCCTGTTCCAGCAGTTTCTGCTCGACCCAGGTCTGGACGAAGGCCATGGCAGGCCCCTGCGCCTGCAGCCGGTCGTAGAACTCCTCCACAAACGGCGCGGTCAGCGGCACGTCGGCATTGGCAAATTCGGCCAGCAACTGGATCAGCTGTTTGGGTTCGCTTTCGGCTGCGGCGAGCATGCGGTCCGCCCAGGTGGTGGCGGCATCGCGCTCCTCGCGCCGCTGGGCGATGCGCACGCCGACGCGGCGCAGGTTTTCCAGCAGCGCCAGCTGCAGCATGATGGGGAAGGCCCACAGTTCGCCCAGCTTCAAGGGTTCGACGGTCTGGTAGGCAGCGACGAACTGGGTGGCGTTGTCGCTGTCGACGCGGCCGTCCATATGGGAGATCAGTTCCAGCGCCAGGTCGTAAATGCGGGGGAAACCGGCCGACGGGCCGTCGGCCAGACGCGGCAACTGCCGGCTGTAGCCGCGCGGCAGATGCCGGCGTGCCAGGCCGATCTGCTGCTCGATCAGATAGAAGTTGTCGAGCAGCCAGGCCTCGGCCGGAACGATGCGTTGTCCCGGCGTCGCCGCGGCGGTGACGACGTCGTAGGCCGCCAGCAGAACCCGCGCATTGTCGGCCAGCCGCGGCAGCAACCTGTCCGGCCCGGGACGCGGATCGATTCGGTGCTGTCCGGCCAGCGTGGTCGCGTGGCGCTTCAGCTGCTCGATGCTGAACAGTTCCGAACGCAGCAACTCGGTATCGCGGTCGCGACGCAGCGCATTCCGTGTACGAGAAAATAATCCGAACGCTTTGATGTCGATGACCTGCTCCTTGCTTGAGTTCAGGATGGTCAGCGCGGCACTGGCCTAATGAGTTGTGCCCGGCATTGACACCGGGCACGTTTGAGCGGTTGATACGAACGCGACTTGCTTACGCTGATCTGGCAGGGGCAGGGGCAGGGGCTTTCAGCAGCCTCCCTTTGGGCAGCGAACGTGTCACGACCGGCAGCCACGACAGGTGGCTGCCGGCGTGTGGGCCTACCGCTACTTTTTGCCCGCAATCAGCAGGAATGCACCTGCCGCGATTGCGCCCACACCGGCCCAGATGGGGATGTTGACGGTCTTCTTGTCCTTGATCGAAAGTTCGATCGGGCCCAGCTTGGCTTCATGCGTGTCCTGCGTGTAGGTGAATCCGCCATATAGCAAGCCCAGACCACCCGCCACGATCAAAACGACGCCCAGCATTTTCATTGCATCCATTTCTTTTTCTCCAATAGGGGTTTTCTTGACTCACGCCATAAGTAACCAACAAGCCGCGTAAACCGCAATCATGAACAATCGAATTGATCACCCACACCAACCAGCATAGAAGGTTCCAGGCCTGTTTTACAGGCCTCGACCTTGTATCAACCGCAGCAGGATGATCACGACCGCGACGACCAGAAGGATGTGGATGAAGCCACCCATGGTGTAGGACGAGACCAAGCCCAGCAACCAGAGAATGATCAGGATAATTGCAATGGTTTGTAACATGTTCATGACTCCCAAGAAGTAGGTTTTTTGCTGGGCCCGCGATGCGCCGACCGGGTGGGACCGGCGCATCGCATGTCGATCATCAATCGCCGACTTCGTGGCCGATGACGCCGCCGACGGCGGCACCGCCCACGGTCCCGATTGCGCTGCCGCCGGTCAGGACCGCACCGCCGACGGCACCGACACCTGCACCGATCGCGGTGCTCTTGTCCTGCGACGACATGCCGGCACATCCGCCCAAGCCGAGCAGCAGGGTTGTAGCAATGGCACTAAGCGCGAATTGTTGTAGCGTTTTCATGGGATTCCTTTGATGGGTTTGGCTTGGGAGGGATGCCTCGGCAAACCCTGCCGGGCAAGCACTTTTCTTCGCCAAGCGCGCTGCCATTTACAGGGTGCGCGTATTGCCACGATGCAGACATCGCACACAGGCTGGCTCTGATAATGCAAGCTTAAGGAGTGCAGCCGTTGCCGTCTGTCTGCTGGCGCACATAGACCTGAACGATCACGTGTGCCGCGCCAGCGCCGCAGTCAAACGCTGCGCAGCATGCCCACACATTGCTGGCAGTCACCCTGGGGTGGCGGACCTTGAGTCGGGGGCGCCCTGGCGATATTTCACGTCACACAGCAGACGGTCCAATTCCGTTTTCACCACGGCGTAGCATTCGCAGACGCGGGCTTCCAGTCCGGCGCGATCGAGTACCGCGATGTGGCCGCGGCGGTAACTGATCACCCCCGCATGCTGCAACTTTCCGGCAGCCTCGGTGATGCCCTCGCGTCGCACCCCGAGCATGTGGGCGATCAATTCCTGCGTCATGACCAACTCGTTCGAAGGCAAGCGATCCAGCGTCAGCAACAGCCAGCGGCACAATTGCTGCTCCACCGAGTGGTGCCGATTGCACGCCGCGGTCTGCGACATCTGGGTCATCAGCGCCTGGGTGTAGCGCAGCAACAAACGCTGGAACAAACCGCCCCGGTTGAACTCCTGCATCAGCTTGCGGCTTTCCAGGCGGTAAGCGCAACCCGCGGTCTGCACCACGGCCGAACTGGACGTGGTGTCGCCGCCCATGAACAAGGACACGCCAACGACGCCCTCGTTGCCCACGCCCGCGGATTCGGACGAGGCGCCGGATTCCATGACGTAATGAAGCGACACGATGGCGGTGGTCGGGAAATAGGCATACTTCAGCTGGCTGCCGGGCTCGTACAGCATTTCACCGAGGTGCAGCTGGACGAGTTCGAGATGCGGTTCCAGGGACTCGAATTCCGCCGCTGGCAGGGCCGCGAGAAGATGGTTCTGGCTGGGACTATTGCGTGTCGACATCGCGGGGTCTGGCGCTGTTGTGGTCAAGGTTTTCCGGGGTGATTTCCACTCCGATGCCACGATAACCGATAAAACGGCAGGACTGGGTGAACATCGGCTCGCCGCTGACCCTGAACTGCTGCTTCGTGCCATCGGCATTGACGCGGCTGTAGATGAAATCCAGAAAGGGCTGGCGGGCGGCAATGGTGGCCTGCAGCAACTCGCGCTGAGTTTCATCCCAGCCGGTAATCGGGTCACCGCCGGCGTCGCCTGCCAGGGCACCGACCCGGATGCCGAGCATTTCCAGGACCGGACCGGATACCTTGGTGAAATTCATGTTCTCGTCCTGCTCCCAGTACCAGTCGGAGGCCAGTTCGGTCAGGCTGCGATAACGGGCTTCGCTTTCGCGCAATTCGGCCGTCCGTTCCTGCACCGTTTGTTCCAGCGCCTGGTTGTATTGCTCGAGCTTTTTGTACAGCAATCGCACTTCCAGCATGTTGTGGATGCGTGTCCTGGCTTCGACCAGGTCAAACGGCTTGCTGATGAAATCCTTGGCGCCCGCTTGCAATGCACGCAGCTTGTGTCCCGGCTGGGCGGTGATCACAAGCACCGGAAGGTAGCTTTCAGCATCGTTGGTCTTGAGGCCTTCCATCACCTGGAATCCATCCATGCCGGGCATCTGCAGGTCGAGCAGGATCAGGTCGTAGTGGTTTTTGCGATGCAGCGCGAACACCTCGTGCGGATTCATGGTCGAGGTCACGCAGGTGTAGCCGGCTTCACGCAGCAATTGCTCCAGCAACTGCACATTGGCTTCCTGATCGTCCACGATCAGAATGCCGGCGTTAAGAATATCGTCGTTGCTCACCATAAAATTCGCTTTCATTCATTTGTACCGATATTCGGTCCTGCCGGACCGGTTACGTCAACTGCGTACCATCGCCAACGGGACGGCGCACGCTGCGATGCGATAGTTGTTCTTGCCTGCACGCTTGGCGTCATACAAGGCCAGATCCGCGCTCTTCATCAGCGTCTCCGCCTCCTCGCCATGCGTGGGATAAATACCGACACCGACGCTGGCGGTTATGTTCACGTCGCGGTCGTGAATCCGATAGGGTTGTGACACGGCCCGGATCACTTTTGACACCAGCCTGGCCACCCCGTCTGCGTGATTTGACTCCCACAGCGCGATCACGAATTCATCGCCACCCAGGCGCGCCACCGTGTCCTCTTGACGCACTGCGGCAACCAAGCGGTCGGCGACCATCCTCAACAGCGTGTCGCCCGCATCGTGCCCCAGGGTATCGTTGATCTGCTTGAACCCGTCCAGATCCAGGACCATCACCGCCATCGTGCTTTTGTTCCTGTGCGCATGGGCGATGGCCAATGCAAGTCGGTCAAATAAAAGCCGCCTGTTCGGCAGACCGGTCAGCGCATCATGCAGCGCCAGTGATTCCAGTGCACGGCTGTACTGCTCGAGCTGCCTGTACAGCAAGCGCACTTCCAGCATGTTGTGGATGCGCGTCCTGGCTTCCATCAGGTCAAAGGGTTTGCTGATGAAGTCCTTCGCACCGGCATTCAACGCCCGCAGCTTGTGGCCCGGCTGAGCCGTAATCACGAGTACGGGAAGGTAAGCATCGGTCTCGATTTCCTTCAGGCCTTCCATCACCTGGAAGCCATCCATGCCCGGCATCTGCAGATCAAGCAGAATCAGGTCGTAGCGATTGTCGCGATGCAGCGCGCAGACAGCTTGCGGGTCCATCGTCGACGTAATGCACCGATAGCCGATATCGCGCAGCATGTGTTCCAGCAACTGCACATTGGCTTCCTGATCATCCACGATCAGAATGCTGGCATTCAGAATGTCGTCGGCATTCACCATCACAGGGAAGCCGGGTTGATTGCGCCGTCCAGTTCGGTCCCAGCCAGTTCCAGCGCACTATCCAGCGCATCCATGAACTCGTTGACCTTGATCGGTTTGGTGAGATAGCGGAAGAATCCTGCCTGCAGGCCTTTCTCGATATCGCGTGGCATGGCATTGGCACTGATGGCCAGCACCGGGATGTGCGCCGTGGCCGGGTCTTCACGCAGGATTTTCAGTGCCTGGATGCCGCTGATCCCAGGCAGATTGATGTCCATCAGGATCACCTCCGGGAGATGGGCACGCGCCAGCGCGATGCCGAGCGCGGCATCCCGTGCGCTCAGCATGCGGACATGCGGGTGGCCCTCGATGATTTGCTCGACCAGCATCAGGTTGGCCGGATTGTCTTCCACATAGAGCAGGGTGCGCCGCGCCGTTTTTCCTTGTGCTTGTGGTGCAAGTTCGGCGGTCATCGTATGTTCAGAGGAAAGTTGTGGCATCACATCACGGATCAGTTCGATCCAGAATTCGCTGCCCACGTCGACGGTGCTTTCCACCCCGATGGTGCCGCCCATCAGTTCGACCAGTTGCTTGGTGACCACCAGGCCGATTCCCGTCCCTTCCTCGGTGCCGGTCTCCTGACCGAGACGGTTGAAAGGCTGAAACAGCTGCGCCAGCTTTTCCCGAGGCAAACCCGCACCGCTGTCCTTGATGCGGATGCGGACGCGTTCCGGGCTGATCGCGGCGCACTTCACCTCGACCATTCCATGGTCGCGGTTGTATTTGATTGCATTGGAAAGCAGGTTGATCAGCGCCTGCTTGACCCGGGTGTGGTCGGCATGGGCAAACAGGGTGGGGTCCACTTTGTCGAAGATGATGTTGATGCCGCGTTGTTGCGCCTGTGGCCCGATCATGGCCTGGCATTCGAGCAGCACTTCGGACAGTGACAAGGGTTCCAGCGACAGCGACAGCCTGCCGGACTCGATCACCGCCAGATCGAGGATTTCGTTGATCAGCTCCAGCAGATACCAGCCTGCCTTGATGATCTGGTGCAGCCTGACAATCTGGCTGGGCGTTGGCGGCGGTGAACCGGCCTCCAGCAACTGGGCAAAGCCGAGGATGGCATTGAGCGGCGTGCGCAGCTCATGGCTCATGCTGGAAAGGAAATTCGATTTCGCCAGGTTGGCTTTTTCAGCCACGAACCTGGCGCTCTCCAGTTCGGTGTTCTTGTCCTGCAGCACCTGATCCAGTCGCTTGCGT
The DNA here is from genome assembly GCA_011391285.1 of Thiobacillus sp. Next base: position 85,114 of record JAABQU010000255.1, on the reverse strand, counting down.
TCGGTGATGTCGCGCGCAGCGGCGAACACGCCCTGTAGCTTGCCGTCGCGGTCGTAGAGCGTAGCCGCGTTGTAGGACACCACCGTTTCCTTACCGTCCCGGGCGTGTGCAGTGAGCTCGTAGTCGGTGACCTTCTTTTCGCTCAACACCAGCTTGATCCCCGCCTCGGCCCGCTCCGGATCGGTGAAGTAGTTCTTGAATGGCGCGCCGATCAACTCGTCGCGAGTGCAACCGGTGAGCGCCACCATCTGTTGGTTGACGTCGGTAATGATGCCGGACGGATCGGTGGTCATCAGCGCGTCGATGTTGGATTCGATGAGCGAGCGCGTATAGAACTGCTGGTCGCGCAAGGCCTGCTGCACTGCATATTCACCGGTGACATCGCGGAACACCAGCACGGCGCCGATCACTTGACCGTCGCGGTCGCGAATCGGGGCGCAACTGTCGGCGATATCGCACTCGCTGCCATCGCGTGAAATCAGTACGGTGTGGTTGGCCAGGCCCTGTATCGTGCCATGCGCCAAGGTGTCCATTACCGGGATGGCGGCGGGCAGGCGGGTTTCCTTGTTGATGATGTGAAAAATCTCGTCTACCGGGCGACCGGTGGCTGATGCCTGCGTCCAACCGGTGAGCTGTTCGGCAAGGGGATTCAGGAGTGTCACGCGCGCGCTTGCATCAGTGGCGATCACTGCATCGCCGATGGAGTTGAGCGTAACGGCGAGCCTTTCCTCGCTGACCTGCAAGGTGAGGTTGGTCTGCTGCAATTGTTTGTTCGTTTCCGCCTGAATCTCGAGCAAATGCTGTCGCTCAGCTTCGACCTGCTTCCGCGCGGTATTGTCAGTGCCGATCAGCAGGTAGCCGATGATGGCGTTTTGCGCATCGCGCAGCGCTGTGACCGAGACGACCGCCGGGAAGCGGCTGCCGTCCTTGCGGATGTAGGTCAGCTCATAGATGTCTTCGATGCCGCGCGAGGCTTTGAACACCAAGGCCTCGAAGCCTGGCTCGATCTGGGTGCCGAGTTCGACGCTCAACGCCTTGGCGCGCGCGATCACTTCCTGAGGATCGGAAATGTCGGCCGGCGTGATCTTGTTCATCACGTCGGCGGCCGTGTAGCCCAGCATGCGCTCGGCGCCGACGTTGAAGATCTGGATGACGCCCTTGGCGTCAGTCGCGATGCTCGAGAAATTGGCGCTGTTGAAAATCGCGCTCTGCAGGGCACCCGTTTTAAGCAAGGCTTCCTGGCGCTGCGCTTCACTGCCGCCTTCCCCCTTGCCGACAGCGTCGGAAAGGGGGAAAGGGCTTCCTGTTTCGGGCATGGTGGGGCTTCCGTGAAATGCTGTGCAGCCATCTGGGGGGGGCTGCGTGTGTGGGGGGCGACAACACAAGCGTGAAGCCGCCGCAGTCGGATAGGAGACCCAGTCTCTTCAGCGAAGAGTATGGATCATCGCGGTCTTTCGCGTGCAGTTCTGTGCGCTGGCACACATAATCCGGTCAGCGATGCGGGGTTATCACGACCGATGCGGCCTGCACGCCGCTTCCTGCGGGCCGCCCCGGCGATCGGGGGGGGGGCGTGCGGGTGCGCTAAGCCAGCGACACCCCCAGCCAGGCGCCGATGAAATAGGTCGCCAGCCCCGCCGCACCGCCGATGCCGAGCATGCGCAGGCCGGAGAGCAGGGCGTGGCGGCCGGTGAACAGGCTCATGCTGGCGCCGACGGCGAACAGGCCTAGCGCGGTGAGTGCGATCGACGTGGTTAGCGCTTCGCCGTGGCCGAACAGGAAGGGTGCCAGCGGCAGCGCCGCACCGACGGTGAAGGCTGTGAACGAGGAGATCGCCGCCAGCCACGGCGAGCCGAGTTCGTCGGGGTTGAGCCCGAGTTCCTCGCGCGCCAGCGTGTCCAGTGCGCGCTCGGGGTCCAGCATCAGAGTGTCGGCCACGCGCCGCGCTTCATCCATGGGCATGCCCTTGGCGGCATAGATCAGCGCCAGTTCGGCGGCTTCCTCGTCAGGGTAGGTTTCCAGCTCGTCGCGTTCCAGACCGATCTGGTATTCGAACATTTCGCGCTGCGAACGCACCGATACGTATTCGCCCGCCGCCATCGAGAAGGCGCCCGCCAGCAGGCCGGCGACGCCGGTCAGCAGGATGACCGACGGTTCCTGCGCCGCACCGGCGACGCCATAGATCAGCGCCGCATTCGACACCAGCCCGTCGTTGACGCCGAATACGCCTGCGCGCAGGGCATTGCCGGCGCCGCCGCTCTGGTGGCGCTTGCCGATCTCGTCCACACGGGTCGGCATGCCGTGCGGCGGCGCTTGCGTATAGAGCACCATGCCGCGCACCTTCATCGCCGCCAGCACGCCGCGCATGGCGCGCGGCTTGAAGGTGCGGGTGAGGCGGGCGACGACGCGGGTGCGCAGGTCTGGCTGGAACGGCGCGGGTGCCGGGCCGCCTTTCTGGGTGATGGCGGCCAGCCAGATCTCGGCCTGGTCGTCGGCCGCCTGTGCCAGTTCGTCGAACAGGGCTGCGCGCGGGGTGCCGCGCTCGCAGTCGGCCACCACGCGGTAGAGCCAGGCCGACTGCTTTTCTTCGCGCCAGGATTCGTAGGGGTCGCTCATGCCGCCTGTCTCCGGTACTGGATCGCCTCGGCGAGATGCGTGGAGGTAATGAACTCGCTTCCCGCCAGATCGGCCACGCTGCGTGCAAGCTTGAGCACGCGGTGATAGGCGCGCGCCGACAGGTTCAGACGCACGATCGCCTGCTTCAGCAGGGACTCGCCCGCTGCATCCAGTGCGCAGTGCCGGTCGATCTCCTGCGTGCCGAGCGCGGCGTTGGGTTTGCCCTGGCGGGCCATCTGGCGGTCGCGCGCGGCCTGCACGCGATCGCGGATCGGAGAGGTGGCCTCGCCCGCGCCGGCCTGCATCAGCTCGTCCTCGGTCAGCGCCGGCACGCTGATCTGGATGTCGATGCGGTCGAGCAGCGGCCCGGATATGCGCCCGCGGTAGCGTGTGATCTGGTCCGGTGTGTCGCGGCAGGCCTGGGTGGGGTGGCCGAGGTAGCCGCAGGGACAGGGGTTCATCGCCGCCACCAGTTGGAAGCGCGCCGGAAAATCAGCCTGACGCGCGGCGCGCGAAATCGTGATGTGGCCGGTCTCCAGCGGTTCGCGCAGCACTTCCAGCACCTGCCGCGAAAACTCGGGCAGTTCGTCGAGGAACAGGACGCCGTGGTGCGCCAGCGAAATCTCGCCCGGGCGCGGGTTGCCGCCGCCGCCGACCAATGCCACCGCGGACGCGGTGTGGTGCGGCGAACGGAAGGGGCGGCGCTTCCAGTGCTCGAAGCGAAAGCCGCCGTTGAGCGATTGCACCGCGGCGGCCTCCAGCGCTTCGTCCTCGTTCATCGCCGGCAGGATGCCGGGAAAGCGCGCGGCGAGCATCGACTTGCCGGTTCCGGGCGGCCCCGCCATCAGCACCGAATGGCCGCCCGCTGCGGCCACTTCGAGCGCGCGCCGGGTGGCGGCCTGGCCTTTTACATCGGCAAAGTCGGGGTAGGCCGGCGCAGCATGGGTGGGGTCCGAGACCGGTTCGCGCAGTGAGCCCTGACCGGCCAGCCACGCGCACACTTCCAGCAGGCTGGTCGCGCCGAGCGTCTCGACTCCGCTGGCGAGCGCAGCTTCTCCGGCCGATGCGGCGGGCAGCACCAGCAGCCGTCCGGCGCTGCGGGTGGCGAGTGCCATCGCCAGCGCGCCACGCACCGGGCGCAGTTCGCCGGTCAGCGCGAGCTCGCCAGCGAATTCGGCCTGCTTGAACTTGTCTGCGGGAACCTGCCCGGACGCGGCCAGGATCGCCAGCGCGATCGGCAGGTCGAATCGCCCGGATTCCTTGGGCAGGTCGGCCGGCGCGAGGTTGACCGTTATGCGCCGCGCCGGGAATTCGAAGCGCGCGTTCTGGATCGCCGCACGCACGCGGTCGCGCGCTTCCTTGACCTCGGTTTCGGGCAAGCCCACCAATGTGAACGCCGGCAGGCCGTTGGCCAGATGCGCCTCCACCACCACTTCGGGCGCATCCATGCCGTTCAAGGCACGACTTTTGACGACGGCGACGGCCACTTAGTCTTCTTCGCGCTGCTGCTTTTCCAGTTCGGCCAAGCGCGCTTCCAGTTGCGCCAGCTTCTCGCGTGTACGCGCCAGCACTTCGGTCTGCACGTCGAATTCCTCGCGGCTCACCATGTCCAGCTTGCCGAGCATCGAGGTCACCCCGGCCTTGAGGTTCTGCTCGATGTCCTTGGCGGGCGACTGTTTCAACATCTCGCCCAGTTTGCCTACCAGATCGTTGATGAAAGCGGGATTGGGGAATTTCGGATTCGGGTTCATGACGACCTCCAGTCAAGCGGGGAGTGTAGCGCGCCCTGTGCGCCGGGGTAACGGGCACCCCGCTGCGGCGACCAGCACAAATAGGGTGCATGACGATTTTGTGGCGCACCATGAAAGTGCAGTCTATGCTGGGTTTTACGGAGCACTAATAATAAAGCATTGATTTGTATGTGAAAAAAAGCTGGCACAGCTTGTGCTGGATGACCAGTGCAATTTTGCGCGACTTCCTTTCGGAGACACTCATGAAAAAACTTTTGAACGCTTTGGTTCTGACCGGTCTGGTGGGCGTGCCTGCCGTTGCACTTGCTGCGGAGGAAAGCCCCCATAAATTAAGCGCCAACGTTGGGCTGTACAGCGACTACATTTTCCGCGGCATTTCCCAGACCGGCGGCGACCCCGCCATTCAGGGCGGCTTCGACTACACGCACAGCAGCGGTTTCTACCTTGGCACTTGGGCGTCCAACGTTGGCTGGATCGAGGATTTCCAGCTTTACGACAAGGGCAATATGGAGATCGACCTGTACGGTGGTTTCCGCGGCAACATCGGCGCGAGCGATTTCACCTTCGACGTGGGTGCGATCCAGTACTACTACCCCGGTGACAAACCGGCTGGGGTGCCGGATGCCGATACCAGCGAAATCTACGGTGCCCTGGGCTGGAAGTGGTTCACCGTCAAATATTCCTACTACCTGAGTGATGAAGTGTTCGGCATCCCATCTGATGGCGGCGACTACTTGGCTATTTCCGGCAGCCTGCCCGTCGGCGAAACCGGCCTGACCCTGGGTGCGAGCTGGGGCACGTTCAATTTCGACAATACTCCTGCTGCTGATTACGACGACTGGAGTGTCAGCGCGACCTACGACATGGGCAAGCTGAGCCCGGTTGCCGGAGGCGTGACCGTTGGCTTGAAGTACACCGATACCAACGCTGAAGAGGGTTTTTGGACTGAACCTGCCCCCAACAGTGAGTTCCTGGGTGATGGCACGACCACCTTCTGGGTTTCCAAGGCTTTTTAATCGCTTGACTCACTGGAGCGGTGCACACGCCCGCTCCATTTTTCCCCTGTCCTGAATTGGGAGATGACATGAAATTCGTAACGGCAATCATCAAGCCGTTCAAGCTGGATGAAGTGCGCGAGGCGTTGTCCGCCATCGGCGTCACCGGCCTGACGGTCACGGAAGTGAAAGGGTTTGGGCGGCAGAAGGGTCATACCGAGCTGTATCGCGGCGCGGAATACGTGGTCGACTTCCTGCCCAAGGTGAAGATCGAAGTGGCCATCAAGGCCGAGCTGCTGGAGCGCGTGATCGAGGCAATCGAGAAGGCGGCCAACACCGGCAAGATCGGCGACGGCAAGATTTTTGTCACCAGCCTGGAGCAGGTCGTGCGCATCCGCACGGGCGAATCCGGCCCCGACGCCCTCTAAGGAGCATGAACATGAAAAAGCTATTTGCTTCGTTGGGCCTGATGTTTGCCCTGTTGTCTCCCGGCTTGACGCTGGCGCAGGATGCTGCGGCGCCGGTGGAAGAGGCCGTGGTGGTTGAAACGGTGGAAGCTGTTGCAGCGGAAGCGCCGGTCGCGGCTGAAGCAGCCGCTCCGGAAGAAGCCGCTGCGCCGGTGCCGGACAAGGGCGATACCGCCTGGATGATGCTCTCGACCCTGTTGGTCATCCTGATGATCATCCCGGGGGTGGCGCTGTTCTACGGTGGCCTGGTGCGTGCCAAGAACATGCTGTCGGTGCTGACCCAGGTGATGGCCATCTTCTGCCTGATCTCGATCCTGTGGGCGGTGTACGGTTACTCGCTGGCGTTCGGCGATGGCGGCAGCCTCAACTGGGCGATCGGCGACTTGTCGAAACTTTTCCTGGCCGGCATTACCGCGGACAGCACGGCTGCGACCTTTACCGACGGCGTGGTGATTCCTGAACTGGTGTTCGTCGCCTTCCAGCTGACCTTTGCCGCCATCACCGTGGCGCTGATCGTCGGCGGCCTCGCCGAGCGGGTGAAGTTCTCTGCCCTGATGGTGTTCGGCGCGCTGTGGTTCACCTTCTCCTACCTGCCGATCACGCACATGGTGTGGGCAACCGGCGGCTACCTGTTCGAAGCGGGCGACCTCGACTTCGCGGGCGGCACCGTGGTGCACATCAACGCCGGTATCGCCGCGCTGGTGGGTGCCATCGTGCTGGGCAAGCGCATCGGCTACGGCCGCGACGCGATGCCCCCGCACAGCCTGCCGATGACCATGATCGGCGCCTCGCTGCTGTGGGTGGGCTGGTTCGGCTTCAACGCCGGCTCCAACCTCGAAGCGACCGGCGGTGCGGGTCTGGCCTTCATCAACACCATTCTGGCAACCGCGGCTGCAGGCATGGCCTGGATGCTGGCCGAGTGGATGCTGCGCGGCAAGCCCTCCATGCTGGGTCTGGCATCCGGTGTGGTCGCAGGTCTGGTGGCGGTCACTCCGGCGGCTGGCCTGGTCGGCCCAATGGGTGCGATCGTCCTCGGTGCGGTGGCCGGCGTGATCTGCCTGTGGGGTGTCACCGGCCTGAAGAAGGCGCTGGGCTACGACGATTCGCTCGACGTGTTCGGGATCCATGGCATCGGCGGCATCATCGGCGCCATCGGCACCGGCATCTTCGTCTCGCCGGCTCTGGGCGGCGTGGGTGTGGATGACTACTCGATGGCCGGCCAGGTTGTGACGCAGGCTACCGGCGTGCTCATCACCATCGTCTGGTCGGGTGTGGTCAGCCTGGTTGCCTTCAAGCTGATCGACATGACCATGGGTCTGCGCGTCACCGAAGAACAGGAGCGCGAAGGTCTCGACACCGCCAGCCACGGCGAGCGGGCCTACAACCTCTAAACACACACCTTTCTCCGAAGGATGTTGGGGCGCTCTGCAGGGCGCCCCTTTTTATTGCCTGACTGGATTGCTCGGAGCCTTGATGTCGCACTTCGGCAAGCGCGACCAGGAGGGATGTGTTGCCTGGGATTTCGTTTTTTTGAGCCGGCTAAAAAGGTGCGGCTGCGCACCAAAAGAATGCTTGAGTGGGTTCGCTGGCAGAGGCAGGTAAACAGAAATATAGATGATTAATCATGCAGATATGCGTGAAAATGTTATGTGGCACGGTGGTTGCTTATTGCTGAGTGAATATTACGAATATTCATTTTGGTAATACTTTTCAGCTAGGAGCCCACCATGAATGTGAAGCACATCGGAAGCACCCTCAAGACTCTGTTCTCGCGGCTGGTGATTCCTGCCGTTGCGGCCATGAGCATCTCGGCCCACGCCGCCCAACCCCTCAAGATCGGCTACAGCGACTGGCCCGGCTGGGTTGCCTGGCAGGTCGCCATAGACAAGGGATGGTTCAAGGAGGCGGGTGTGCCGGTGATCTTCGAGTGGTTCGATTACTCGGCCTCCATGGATGCCTTCTCCGCCGGCAAGATCGACGCCGTCACCATGACCAACGGCGATGCGCTGGTCACCGGCGCGGCCGGCGGCAAGAGCGTCATGATCATGCTCACCGACTATTCCAACGGCAACGACATGATCATCGGCAAGCCAGGTGTCCGCTCCATCAAAGACCTGAAGGGCAAGAAGGTGGCGGTGGAAATGGGCTTCGTGGAGCACCTGCTGCTGCTCAACGGCCTGAAAAAAGCGGGCATGAAGGAGTCCGATATCACCCTGGTGAACGCCAAGACCAACGAGATGCCGCAAATGCTGGCCTCTGGCGACGTCGCCGCGGTCGGTGCCTGGCAACCCATCGCCGGCCAGACCATGAAGTCCGTGCCGGGTGCCAAACCCATCTACACCTCCGCCGACGAGCCCGGCCTGATCTACGACGTGCTCGCCGTGAATCCCGCCAGCGCCAAGCAGCGCAAGGCCGAGTGGGTCAAGGTCGTGAAGGTGTGGGACCGCGTGGTGAAGTACATCAACGATCCCAAGACCCAGCCTGATGCCGTGAAGATCATGGCTGCGCGTGTGGGCGTTTCCCCTGAGACTTACCTGCCCCTGCTCAAGGGCACCAAGCTGCTGAGCCTGGACGAGGCGAAGAAGATCTACGTCAAGGGCGATGGCTTCAAGACGCTCTATGGCTCTTCCAAGATCGCGGATGACTTCAACGTCGCCAACGACGTCTACAAGAAGGCCGAGGACGTGAACAGCTATCTCGATTCGTCCTTTACCAACGCCAAGTAAGCATCACAGGCACGGAGCGGAAATGAGTCTGATCGCCCATCTGACCGGCACCGACAGCGAGACGCGCAAGCGCACGCTGCTGGGAATCGGCTCATTTCTGCTGCCCTTGCTGGTCTGGTGCCTGGTGAGCTACGTACCGTTCATCTGGCATCCCAAGGTCGAGGTCACTACGCCCGGTGGCGTCGACTATTTCCAGGTCGGCACGCTGGTGGACAAGTCGCAGTTCGACGATGAGACCGCCTATGCCAAGGAGCAGCAGCTGGCGCTCCCGGCCGGCAAGCCGGCCAACCCCATTTACCTGCCGGCGCCGCACGAAGTGGCGCAGGCGTTCTACACCGGCTTCACCAAGCAGCCGGCACAAAAGGACGCGCCCTGGCTGCACGAGAGCCTGTGGCACAGCATCCAGATCATTTTCTGGGGCTTCCTGATCTCCTCGATCATCGGCGTGCCGCTGGGCATCCTGGCCGGGACCTATTCCAGCTTTGCCCGCTTGAGCGAGCCCTTCATCGAATACTTCCGCTACCTGCCGGCGCCGGCCTTTGGCGCACTGGCGGTGGCCATCCTCGGGATCTACGACGGCCCCAAGATCGCGATCATTGTCATCGGCACCCTGTTCCAGCAGGTGCTGATCATCGCGAACACCACCCGCAAGCTGGAGGTCACCATCATCGAGGCCGCCCGCACCCTGGGCACGCGTGGCGTGAAGCTGCTGACCAAGGTGGTGGTCCCCGGCATCCTGCCTGACCTTTATCGCGATCAGCGCATTTTGCTGGGCTGGGCCTGGACCTACCTGATTGTCGCCGAGTTGATCGGCACCAGTTCCGGTATCACCTTCTACATCACCCAGCAGGCCCGCTACCAGCACTTCGACAATGTCTACGCGGCGATCATGATCATCGGCATCATCGGCTTCGGCACGGATCTGATCCTGGCCCGCTTCGGTCGCCGCCTGTTCCCCTGGGATCGCGCCCAGGATCGCCGCTGAGAGGGCAAGCCATGAACCCCAGAAACCTGCCCAGCTACCTGGACCAGTCGGAGGCCGTGAAGGCGCGCTTCGACCGGATCAACCAGCGCGAAACCATTCTCGAAGTGCGCGGCCTCGGCAAGCGCTACCGTTCGCCCCAAGGCGAGACCGAGGCGCTGCGCGGCATCGACTTCAGCGTCCGCCGGCGCGAGTTCGTCTGCGTCATCGGTCCCTCCGGCTGCGGCAAGTCGACCCTGATCCGCATCCTCGCCGGCCTGGAAAGTCACACTTCCGGCGACGTCCTGCTGGACGGCAAGCCGGTCACCGGCCCGGGCCAGGACCGCGGCATGGTGTTTCAGGGCTACTCCCTGTTCCCCTGGCTCACGGTGAAGAAGAACGTGATGTTCGGGCCGCAGATGAACGGCCGCGGCCACGATGAGGCCGAGCGTGACGCCCTGCTGTGGCTCGATCTGGTCGGCCTGGAAAAATTCGCCGACGCCTACCCGCATCAGCTTTCCGGCGGCATGCGCCAGCGCGTCGCCATCGCCCGTGCGCTGGTCAACGAGCCGCGCATCCTGCTCATGGACGAGCCCTTCGGGGCGCTCGACGCCCAGACCCGGTCGAAGATGCAGTCGCACCTGATCGACATCTGGAAAAACATCGACGTCACGGTGCTGTTCATCACCCACGATCTCGACGAGGCGATCTACCTGGCCGACCGCATCCTGGTGCTGAAGGCCCATCCGGGCGAGGTGCAGGAAGTGATCGAGGTGCCGGTGCCGCGTCCACGCGCGCCGGGCCAGTTCAACACGCCGGAATTCCTGGCCACCAAAGCGCGGCTGGAAGAACTGATCCACCCCGCGCCGGAGCCCTTGCCGGAAGACGAGCAGGCGGTGAAGCCGCACCTGATCCGGCTGACCAACGTGAACGACAACGTCGAGTAAGAGGCTCCACCATGCGCTGGTCCGATCTCACCTGGTCCGAAATCCCCGACGTGCTGGCTCGCTGCGGGCAGGCCGCCATCCTGCCGGTGGGCGCCACCGAGCAGCACGGCCCGCATCTCGGCTGCGGCGTCGACTTCGTGATCGCCGAGCAGCTCTGTGCGGCCGTCGCCGCGCAGACCGGTGTGCCCATGCTGCCGACGCTGCCCTACGGCTGTTCGCTCGGCCACAGCCGGCGCTGGCCCGGCACGCTCGCGCTGCAGCCCATTACCCTCATCGAACTCGTCAAGCAGATCGGCGACTGGGCGTATCACAGCGGCATCCGCCGCCTGTTCATCGTCAACGCCCACGTCACCAACGCTGCGCCGCTTCGCTGCGCCCTGGAAATGCTGCGCGCCGAGCATGACGACCTGATGGTCGCGGTGATCAATACCGCGACCCTGAGCGAGCGGGTGCGCCAGTTCCACGCTGCCGACGCCGCCGACTGGCACGCCAACGATGCCGAAGCTTCGATCATGCTGGCCATCGCCCCCGAGGGCGTGCGCCCGGACAGGCTGCTTGATGCCGACGACCCGGACCGCACCTGCGGCTGCGTCTTCGCCCACCCGGTCAACCGCACCAGCCTGAATGGCGTCACCGGCACACCGAGCCTCGCCACGGCGGAGAAAGGCGCGCGCTGGTTCGACTGGCTGGTGGCCGACCTCGCCGCGCTGATTCAAAAGGGCAGCATCGAGACGCCGCCGCTGGACCATCCCTATTTCGGGGACATCGTCCCCGCCACAACCCGATAGACAAGGACGCATCATGAATACGATCGACGACACCGCCGTGCTGGAAAAACCGGACACCAGCAGCCACCACCCGGCCGAAGCGACGGCGCAGTTGCAGCGCGAGCTGACCGACAAGGGCGTGAAATACTGCATTGGTGCCTACGTCGACATCCACGGCGTGCCCAAGGCCAAGGTCGTGCCGATCGCCCACCTCGGCCAGATGGCCCGGGGTTCCGAGCGCTACACCGGCTACGCGCTGGACGGCCTCGGCCAGGCGCCCAACGACGACGAGCTGACTTCGGTGCCCGACCTTGACCGGGCCATCCAGCTGCCCTGGGAGCCGAAAATCGCCTGGATTCCTGCCGACAACCATTTCCAGGGCAAGCCCTACGCCCTGAACACCCGGGTCGCGCTGAAGAACCAGCTGGCCGAGGCGGCCAAGCTGGGCTACGGCCTGAACCTCGGCATCGAGTGCGAGATCTTCCTGCTCAAGCAGAACGAGGACGGCAGCCTGTCGGTGCCCGTTGCCGACGACAAGCTGACCAAGCCCTGCTATGACGTGCGCGGCTTCGTCGACAACTTTTCCTGGCTGGACAAGGTGGCCACCTCCATCAACGATCTCGGCTGGGACCTGTATTCCTTCGACCACGAAGACGCCAACGGCCAGTTCGAGTTCGACTTCAACTACGCCGACGCACTGACCACCTGCGACCGTCTGACCTTCTTCCGCTTCATGGCCAAGCACTACGCCAAGGAAGAAGGACTGCTCGCCACCATGATGCCGAAGCCCTTCGCGGACAAGACCGGCAACGGCGCCCACTTCAACATGTCGCTCTATGACCTCGCGAGCGGCCAGAACCTGTTCGCCTGCGCACCCGAGGACGACCCGCACGGCATCGGTCTGACCCCGCTCGGCTACAGCTTCGTCGCCGGCATCCTCAAGCACGGCCGCGCCCTGTGCGCCGTGTTCGCGCCAACGGTGAACAGCTACAAGCGCCTGGTCCGGCGCGGCGCCATGAGCTACTTTTCATGGGCCCCGGTGTTCAACTCCTGGGGCTCCAACAACCGCACCAACTCGGTCCGGATCCCGGCCGGTGGCGGCCGCTGCGAATCGCGCAACGCCGACGGCGCGGTCAACCCCTATCTGGCCGCGACCCTTGTCCTGGCCGCCGGACTGGAAGGCGTTCGCGAAGGGCTGAATCCGGGTAACCCGAACGAGGACAACCTGTACGCGATCAGCGAGGAAGAGCGCAACGCGCGCGGCATCGAGTTCCTGCCGCAGACCCTGCAGGAGGCGGTCGCCGCGTTTGCTGCCGACCCGCTGGTCGAGGCCACCCTGGGCCGCGAACTGCGCGACGAATTCATCCGTTACAAGACCGAGGAGTGGGAGGCCTACCACCTCTCCGTGAGCAAGTGGGAAGTGGAGCGCTACAGCTACATGTTCTGAGCCGATCATGAAGATGAGCCTGGAAAAGCCCGCCACCCTCGTCAGCCGGATCAGCGTCTCGCTGCCGCCTGACCTGCTTGCGGAACTCGACCACATGGTCGAGAGCCGCGGCTACGGCAGCCGCTCGCAGGCTATCGGCGAGATGGTCAACTACCAGCTTGCCGAGCATAAGCGGTCGCTTGGGGGCGAGGTCATGGCCGGCACGCTGACGCTGCTCTACAACCGCGCCACGCGTGGCCTGCAGGGTAGACTGGCGGACACGCAGTATCAGCACATCGCCGAGGTCATCAGCTCGCTGCACGTGCATCTCTCCGAAGACCAGATGCTGGAGGTGCTGCTGGTTCAGGGGCCGGCCGCCACGCTCCAGGCCATCGCCGATGAGATGATTGCCCTGCGCGGCGTCATCACCGGCCACCTGAAACTGCTGGCGGCGGTCATTCCGCCCCTGCATGCCCCTGCAAGCGATACGAAAGAATAGCCATGGATCATCCCGAACTTCTCATCGACAACCCGGCTGCTTCGGCACCGGTCGACACGCCCGAACACTGGCGCCGCTTCGCCCCGGATCTGGCCGAGGACAAGGTGCTGTTCTCCGAGCTGGTGCCCGGCGGCGGCCACTGGTCCTACCGCTTGCCGCGCGGCACCACGCTGCGGATCACCGCGCTGGACGCCGGGGCCAACCTGTCGCTGGTGCTCTATTCGGCGCAGGAGAAGCTGGAACGCTACAACATGCCCGATTCCCTCAAGGCCCAGCACACCGCGCGCTACACCCGCGGCCACGTGCTGATGAGCGACATGGGTCGGGCCATGGCGTCGATCACCGCCGACAGTCTGGGCTGGCACGACCCGCTCGGCCTGCTGCTCGACAACAGGCTGATGCACGAGAAGTACGGCGAACACGCCTACCAGGCCAACCGCAACGGCATGATCCGCTCCGGCCGCGACGGACTGCTGATCGAGATCGGCAAGTACGGCCTGGCCAAGCGCGACCTGGTGGCCCCAGTGAATTTCTTCAGCAAGATCACTGTCGACGCGGAGGGCCGCTTCCGCTATGTGCCCGACCATGCCAGGGCCGGTGATCATGTCGACCTGCGCATGGACATGGATGTGCTCGTCGCCTTTTCCGCTGCGCCGCATCCGCTCAACCCCGCGCCGGTCTATCCGGCCTGCAAGGTCGGCCTGGCCGTGTGGCGGTCAGGCCCCGCGCCCAGAGACGACTACTGCCGCGCCTTCCGCCCGGAAAACGCGCGCGCCCTGCACAATTCCGACATGCTCTACCTGACCTGAGGAACATGGCCATGACTGCTACCGCCATACGCATCCAGGAAAGCACGCTCGCCCCCGAGGCTGCCGTGCTCGACCACACCCTGCCCGCCGGCGAGCCCTACCTGCTGGCGATCGACAAGGGCCAGACGCTGCGCATCGTCGACCTCGAAGGCAACCAGGCCGTCGATGTCATCTTCTACAACCGAGACGACGGCGCCGAGCACTACAGCGCCACCGAAACCCTGCTGCGCCAGGGCGGCATCTACCTGACCACGGGCTCGGTACTGTACAGCGACGACGGCAATCCCATGCTCACCATCGTCGCCGACACCTGCGGCCGCCACGACACCCTGGGCGGTGCCTGCGCGGCCGAGAGCAACACGGTGCGCTACGCATTGCAGAAGAAATTCATGCACAACTGTCGTGACAACTACCTGACTGCGCTGCAGCACGCAGACATCGGCCTCGGCAAGCGCGATCTGGTACCCAACATCAACTTCTTCATGAACGTGCCGGTGACCGAATCGGGTGACCTGAGCTTCGCGGATGGTGTTTCGGCGCCGGGCAAGTACGTTGAGTTGCGCGCCGAAATGAACTTGCGGATGCTGGTCTCGAACTGTCCCCAGCTGAACAATCCATGCAACGCCTACAACCCGACGCCGGCCCGCTTCCTCCTCTGGAACCCGCAATAACTCTGGCCCGGGACGACCCGGGCCGGCCGTGTAAAGATGCGGGACGCCCCGCACCAGGTGAACCATGTTCAAGAAAGTCCTGATCGCCAACCGCGGCGCCATCGCCTGCCGCATCATCCGCACCCTGCGCCAAATGGGGGTGAAGTCGGTCGCCGTCTATTCCGAGGCGGACCGCCATTCGCTGCACGTACGCCTCGCCGACGAAGCGGTCGAGATCGGTCCGGCGCCGGCGGCGCAGAGCTACCTGCGCGCCGAGAAAATCCTGGAAGCGGCGAAAGCCACCGGCGCCCAGGCGATCCACCCCGGCTACGGCTTTCTCTCCGAGAACCCCGGTTTCGCCGAGGACTGCGCTGCCGCCGGTATCGCTTTCATCGGCCCCAGCCCGGATCAGATGCGTGCCTTCGGCTTGAAGCACACCGCGCGCGATCTGGCCGAACACAACAAGGTGCCGCTCTTGCTGGGCTCCGGCCTCTTGAGTGACGCAGGCCACGCCCAGGCCGAAGCCGCGCGCATCGGCTACCCGGTGATGCTGAAGAGCACCGCCGGCGGCGGCGGCATCGGCATGCGTTTGATCTGGAGCGCCGACGAACTGGTCGAAGCCTTCCGGTCGGTCGAGCGGCTGGCGCGCGCCAACTTCAAGGAAGCCGGCATCTTCCTCGAGAAGTACGTCGAGCACGCGCGTCACATCGAGGTGCAGATCTTCGGCGACGGCAAGGGTCATGTGGTCGCGCTGGGCGAGCGCGACTGCTCGGTGCAGCGGCGCAACCAGAAAGTCATCGAGGAAACGCCGGCGCCCGGCCTCACCGATGCCCAGCGGTCGAGCCTGCTCGCCACCGCCGTGCGTCTGGGCGAGGCGGTCGGCTACCGCTCCGCCGGCACGGTCGAGTTCGTCTACGACACCTTGAGCGGTCAGTTCTACTTCCTGGAAGTGAACACCCGCCTGCAGGTCGAGCACGGCGTCACCGAGGAAGTCACTGGTGTCGATCTGGTCGAGTGGATGGTGCGCGAGGCTGCCGGCGAACTGGACTTGTCCGGCTTCAAGGCCGATCCAAAAGGTGCATCGATGCAGGTGCGCCTCTACGCCGAAGACCCGGGCAAGGACTTCCAGCCTGCCGCCGGCGTGCTGACCGAAGTCGCGTTCCCGGCCGACGCGCGCATCGAAACCTGGGTCGAGCGCGGTGCCGACGTGCCGCCGTTCTACGATCCCATGGTGGCCAAGATCATCGTCAAGGGCAGCGACCGCGCCGAAGCGCTGAGCAAGATGCAGCAGGTCCTGGCGAATACCCGCGTCGCCGGCATCGAGACCAACCTCGGCTACCTCGGCCAGATCGTGCGCGACGACACCTTCATGGAAGGGCGCCAGACCACGCGCTATCTGAATGCCTTCCACTACCGCCCTGCAAGCCTCGACGTCATCGAACCCGGTGTGCAGAGCAGCATCCAGGACTGGCCGGGCCGCACCGGTTACTGGGACGTCGGCGTGCCGCCGTCGGGGCCGATGGATGCGCTGGCCCTGCGGCTTGCCAACAAGCTAGCTGGCAATGAAGAGGGCGCGGCCGCCCTCGAACTGACGGTGGCCGGCCCCACGCTGCGCTTCAACTGCGATAGCGTGATCGCGTTCGCCGGCGCCGATATGGGCGCCGAGCTCGACGGCCAGCCGCTCGCCAACTGGGCCGCCCATGCCGTGAAAGCCGGCAGCTTGCTCAAGCTCGGCGCGATCAAGGACGCCGGCTGCCGCGCCTACCTCGCGGTGCGCGGCGGCTTCGACGTGCCGGATTACCTCGGCAGCAAAGCCACCTTCACCCTCGGCCAGTTCGGCGGCCACGCCGGGCGCACGTTGCGGGTCGGCGACGTGCTGCATATCGAGGCAGCAGAAGCCTCGGACATCGGGCCCGCGCTGCCCCCCGCGCTGATTCCTGGTTACAGCCACGCCTGGGAAATCGGCGTGCTCTACGGCCCGCACGGCGCACCGGATTTCTTCACGGACGCCGACATCGAGATGTTCTTCGCCACCGACTGGGAAGTGCATTACAACTCCAGCCGCACCGGCGTGCGCCTGATCGGACCGCGCCCGCAGTGGGCGCGCAAGGACGGCGGCGAGGCCGGCCTGCATCCGTCGAACATCCACGACAACGCCTACGCCATCGGTGCGGTCGACTTCACCGGCGACATGCCGGTGATCCTCGGTCCGGACGGCCCCAGCCTCGGTGGCTTCGTCTGCCCCGCCACCATCGTGCAAGCCGAACTGTGGAAGATGGGGCAGCTGCGTCCCGGCGACACGGTGCGCTTCAAGCGCCTCTCGCAGGCGCAGGCCGAACGGATGGAAGCGGCGCAGGATGCCGTCATATCCGGTCTCGCTGCCCCGGCCGCGCCAGCGCTCGTCTCCGACGGCGGTCCGCTCGCCGAACCCGTGCTGCACCGCACGCCCGAAACCGACAACCCCGTCGCCGTGGTGTACCGTCGCGCCGGCGACAAGTACCTGCTCGTCGAATACGGCCCGCTGGTGCTCGACCTCAACCTGCGCTTCCGCGTGCATGCACTGATGACGCAGCTGCAGGCCGATGCCGTGCCGGGCATTCTCGATCTCACACCCGGCATCCGCTCGCTGCAGGTGCACTACGATTCGCGCGTGCTGCCGCTGTCCCGGTTGATGGATATTCTGCTGGCGGCGGAGAAGGCGCTGCCCGCGATCGAGGACATGCAGGTTCCCACCCGCATTGTGCACATTCCACTGTCGTGGGACGACGCCGCCACCAAACTGGCCATAGAGAAATACATGCAGTCGGTGCGCAAGGACGCGCCCTGGTGCCCGAGCAACATCGAGTTCATCCGACGCATCAACGGCCTCGAATCCATCGAAGACGTGAAGCGCATCGTCTTCGACGCAAGCTACCTGGTGATGGGCCTGGGCGACGTCTACCTCGGCGCGCCGGTGGCCACCCCGGTCGACCCGCGCCATCGCCTCGTCACCACCAAGTACAACCCCGCCCGTACCTGGACCCCGGAAAACGCCGTCGGCATCGGCGGCGCCTATATGTGCGTGTACGGCATGGAAGGCCCCGGCGGCTACCAGTTCGTCGGCCGCACCCTGCAGATGTGGAACCGCTGGCGGCAGACCGCCAACTTCACCGACGGCAAGCCGTGGCTGCTGCGCTTCTTCGACCAGGTGCGCTTCTTCCCAGTGAGCGAGGAAGAGTTGCTGAAAATCCGCGAGGATTTCCCGCTCGGCCGCTACCAATTGAAAGTGGAAGAGACCACCTTCAGCCTGCGCGAATACAACCAGTTCCTCGCCGACAACAACGCGTCCATCGCCGCCTTTAAGACGCAGCAGCAGGCCTCGTTCGACGCCGAGCGCGAACGCTGGCGCGAAAGCGGCCAGGCCGAATACGCCAGCGACCTGACCGTGGCCGAAGCCGCGCCCGACAGCGAACTCGATCTGCCGGAAAACGGCCGCGCCATCGCCAGCCACGTTGCCGGCAACGTGTGGAAGGTGGAAGTGGATGAGGGCGCCGCAGTGAAGCAGGGCGACCCGCTGGTCATCGTCGAATCGATGAAGATGGAATTCGCCGTGCTGGCGCCGTGCGACGGCCGCATCCACAAGGTGTTCTGCCGCGAAGGCGGGCAGGTGAGCGCCGGGCAGGATCTGTTGGTGCTGGTGAGCGAGTGAGAAATAGAAAATGAAACCATCGCTCGACATCGCCACCCTGCGCCAGCGCTATCAGTCCGGCGAACTCACGCCGCTTGCACTGGTGGACGACCTGCTCGACCGTCTGGCCAGCGAAGACAATCACCACATCTGGATCAGTCGCCTCGACGCCGACGCGCTGCGCGCCTACGCAAGTAAACTCGAAGGCTGGGATATCACAACGCTTCCGCTCTACGGCGTTCCGTTCGCCATCAAGGACAACATCGATCTCGCCGGCCTGCCCACCACCGCTGGCTGTCCCGAATATGCCTACGCGCCGGAACGCAGTGCCACCGTGGTGCAGCGCCTGATCGACGCCGGCGCGATCCCCCTGGGCAAGACCAACCTCGACCAGTTCGCCACCGGCTTGAACGGCACGCGCTCGCCCTACGGTGCCTGCCGCAACGCCTTCAATCCCGATTTCATTTCGGGCGGTTCCAGTTCCGGTTCGGCCGTCGCCGTGGCGCTCGGCCTGGCGAGCTTCTCGCTCGGCACCGACACCGCCGGCTCCGGCCGCGTGCCCGCCGCCTTCAACAACCTCGTCGGCCACAAGCCAAGCTGCGGCGCGCTGTCGACTCGTGGCGTGGTGCCGGCCTGCCGCTCGCTCGATGCGGTGTCAATCTTTGCGCTCACCGCCGAGGACGCCGAGCGCGTGCTGGCGGTCGCCTCCGGCTTCGATGCCGAGGATGAATATTCGCGGCAACTGGCGCCACACGGCTTCGACTTCGGCCGCGCGGCCGGCTTCCGTTTCGGTGTGCCGATGCAAAAGGACCTGGAGTTCTTCGGCAACGCCGAGGCGGAACGGCTTTTCGGCGAAGCGGTGGCCAGGATGAAATCGCTCGGCGGCACGCCGGTGGAAGTCGACCTCGCCCCCTTCCTCGAAACCGCGCGACTGCTCTATGGTGGCCCCTGGGTGGCCGAGCGCTATCTCGCCATCCGCGAATTCTTCGATGCACAGTCCGCCAAGGTCTTTCCGCCGGTGCGCGAAATCATCGCCGGCGGACGGGATTACAGCGCTGCCGACACCTTCGCCCATCTCTACAAGCTGCGCGCGGCCAAACGGGTGTGCGATGCCGTGTGGAACGACATCGACGTGATGCTCACGCCCACCGCCGGGACGATCTATCGCATCGAGGACATGCAGGCCGACCCCATCCGCCTCAACGCCAACCTCGGCTACTACACCAACTTCATGAACCTGCTCGACCTCGCCGCCACCGCGGTGCCGGCCGGGTTCCAGCGCGACGGCCTGCCGTCTGGCGTCACCCTCATCACGCCGCCGCATCAGGACGCGCCGCTGCTGCACCTGGCCTCAAGAATGCAGCAGGCGCTGGGCGCCAAGATGGGTGCCACCGATCACGCGCTGCCGCCTGCCGAATCACTGCGCCTGCTGCCGGATGGCCAGGTGCGCGTTGCCGTCGTCGGCGCCCACTTGAGCGGCCTGCCGCTCAATCACCAGCTCACCGAGCGCAACGCGCGCCGGGTGAGCGTGATGCAGACCGCGCCCACATACCGCTTTTATGCCCTTCCCGACGGCAAGCGCCCCGGCCTTGTCAAAGTGCACGAAGGGGGTGCCGCGATCGCCTGCGAAGTCTGGGAAATGCCCGCCAGCCAGTTCGGCTCCTTCGTCGCCGGCATTCCCGCACCACTGGGAATCGGCAAGCTGGAACTGGCCGATGGATCAGTCGTGAACGGGTTTATCTGCGAGGGCATCGGCGTGCTTGATGCGCAGGACATCACGGCCTATGGCGGCTGGCGGGCGTGGCTGGCTGCTGGGGTGAATGGGCCGCGATGATGCTGCGCAGTCCACTTGCGCCGTTTATGGTGCCATCCCGGTGCCGCGCATCTTCAGCGCGCCTTCCCTGAATGCCTTGAACGCGGTCTGGTAGTAGGCCACGGCCTCGTCGCGCAGGCGCGGATCCGGCGCGGCCGGGAGGGCGTCTCCGTCGGCATCGATGCTGAAGATGTCGACCCGCTGCTTGGGACCCAACACGACCAGCTTGCCCGCCTTCAGATAACCCAGCTCCTGGTAGTTGCTGATGAAGGCACGCCGGCCTTCTGCGCCCTGCTCGAACAACGACAGGCCGAAGAAGTGGTCGTCGCCGGGCAGGCCCAGTGCATCGAGCAGGGTCGGCGGAATGTCAATCTGGCTGGCCAGACGGTCATCGCGTCCCGGCTTCAGCAAGGCCGGTGCGTAGAGAATCAGCGGGATGTGATAGCCCGGCACCGGCAGCTTGGTCCTGCCGGCGGCGGAGGCGCAATGGTCGGCGACGATGACGAACAGGGTGTCGTCGAACCAGGGTTTTTTTCGTGCCTGGTCGATGAAACGGCCGATTGCGTAATCGGTGTATTTGACGCCGCCATCGCGCTTGCCCGGCGAGGGGATGTCGATACGGCCATCCGGATAGGTGAAGGGCCGGTGGTTGGAGGTGGTCATGATTTGCGCCATGAAAGGTTTGCCGGCGGCATGCGTTTTGTCGAGTTGCACCAGGCTGTTGTCGAACAGGAACTCGTCGGCCACGCCCCAGACATTGGCAAAGCCGACGGAGGCCTTCGGGAAATCGGTACGGTCGACGACGCGATAGTCGTTGCCGGCGAAATAGGCGTTCATGTTGTCGAAATAGCCGTAGCCGCCATACAGGAACAGCGTCTCGTAGCCCTGCCGACGCAGGATTTCGCCGACCGTCGCCAGATGCTCATTGCCGGGCCGGCGCACGATGGCCTGGCCGGGGATCGGCGGCGTTCCGAGCGACAAGGCCTCCAGCCCACGCACGGTGCGGGTGCCGGTGGCATACAGTTGGGTGAACAAGAGGCCGTCCCGGGCCAGCGCATCGAGTCGCGGGGTCAGCCCCGCCGGATTGCCGAAGCTGCCGAGAAACTTGGCGGACAGGCTTTCCACCGAAATCAGCACCACGTTGCGCGGCGGGCGCTTGAACGGTACGCGCCGCGGATCGAAGCGCTCGACTTCTTCCGGGCCGGGGTCAAGCGCTTTCGAGAGGGGGTGGCGTTCGACGCCGAGTTCGGCCAGGATGCGCTCCGCCTGCGCCGCGGGCAGCGTTGCATAAAAACGCGGGTAATCCAGTTCGTTGCGCCGGAAGGCGGTGACGAAAGTCATCAGGCCGTTGCCGGACAGTTCATTGGCATAGGCGTTGCCGGAAAATTGCATCTGGTCGATATCCGCCAGATGCCAGGCACCCCACGGCAGCGCAAACGCCAGCGCGGCGTACAGCACGCGCCAGCCGGCCTGCGTCGCAGGGGCGTGCGCGGCGCGGATGCGCGCCCGAAACAGCCAGGTTGGCAAGGTCGCCAGCGCGGCCACACCCGCAATCAGGGGAACCACCGGATAGGATTCGACGATGTTGCCGAGCACTTCACGCGTGTAGACCAGGTAGTCCACGGCGATGAAATTGAAGCGGGTCTCGAATTCCTCCCAGAAAACCCATTCCGACAGCGCGCCGAAGAGCAGGACCGCCGCCATCAGGACGAAAACCGCCAGTCGCAGCCCACCCTGCCAGCGTGTGTTGCGCCAGCGTGTCGGCCACAGCGCGGCCCACAGCAGCATGGGCGCGAGTAGCCAGGCCAGCACCGCCAGGTCAAATCCGACGCCGCGCAGCATCAGGTTGGGCCACAGGGTCAGTGGGGTCTTGTCGAGGCCGGTCTGCAGCGCCAGGCCGAGGCGCGTCAGGCTGGCGACGCCCAGGAACAACAAGATGTAAGGCAGAAAAGGCAAGGGCGCGAAACGGGACAAGGGCGATTTCATGAAGGGGGGTGGGATTGGACGCGTCTGAGTTAGTGGATCCCCGGACGCTCCGGATCGATGCAACCCGGAGGCTTGTCCGCGAATCCGCCGGCTTGGCCATTATAGCGACAAGGTCAGCCTGTCTTTACGACTGGCGCTTCCTTGCCGGATTGAATTCAGCCGTCCAGGCGTGACCCTCGCGGCATCGCAACGCCGGTTTATTTCCTCTTCTCGTAATACCCCACCAGTTCAGCCTTCGCCAGGATGTGCCCCTGCATTGCCCTTTCCAGGGCCGCCTTGGTCGCCGGTTTCAAAACCGGCAGCACGGTGTCGAGTGCATACAGCTTGTGGACATAGCGATGGCGGCCGCTGGGCGGGCAGGGCCCGCCATAGCCTTCGCGCTGCCAGTCGTTGAGGCCTTCTCGCGCACCGGCGGGCAGGTTCGTGCGCGATGCGCCGGCCGCAAGCCCGGTGGTGTCGGCTGGCAGGTTGTAGACCACCCAGTGCACCCAGGTCATCTTCGGCGCCGCCGGATCGGGTGCGTCGGGGTCGTCGATGATCAGCGCGAGGCTTTGGCTGTCGGAGGGCACGCCGGACCATGCCAGTGGCGGCGACTGGTCGCTTCCTTCGCAGGTGTACAGGCTGGGGATATCCGCATTCTGGGTGAATGTACTCGAGGTCAGTTCCATGGTCGTGCTCCTTTCCGCGGCCCAAGCGAGCCGGTCCACCATGACAAGCGCGACAGCCATGCCGGCCAGGCTGCGTATTGCTCTTCGCATCGACAATTCCTTTATACGGTTTGCAATATAGACAGCTTCACGGTTCGTCGATGCGGAACCAAACGATGCGTGCCACGGGACTGCATAAAAAAGGTTCATCGCACTTTCCCGGGGAAGGCGGCCTTGATTTTGAGGAAGAAGTAGGCTGAATTGCGGAGTTCCTAAGCCATGCGCTTGATGACCTTGATGCGGTTGTTCACCCCTTCGAGGATGCTGGTGTTCATCGCGAAGATGGCTGAGGCGAGTATGCCGCGCAGGTATTTCTTCAGTTGCTCGGCGAACACGATGGCGGGGGTGAGCCCGCTGTCGATGGTCAGGCGATACCACTCCCGCCATCGCCTGACGTCCTCCGCCACGCTGGGGGCAAACCGGACTTCCTTCAACGCGGTCTTCAGCAGGCTGACTGTCGCCAGCGGCGCATTGGCGGCAAGCAGTTCATCGAGTTTGACACCCTGCTGTACGTCCAGATCGAAGGCCGTGTTCATGTCCATGGCGCCGGCGTCGGTCGTGCACCAGCACGCAGGGCCGGCCGCACTGACCGCAGATTGCCGTATGGTTGGGGTCTTCGGATCATTCGGATGAGTCGATGGGCAGTGAACCATCGGCTTGCTCGTGAACGGATTGAACGATATGGCCCTCCCAGAAGACCATGCCAGACATAACATCTTGCACGACGGGGTTGGTTGGTTGGGTTGGATGGTTTGGCGACGGCCAATTTACCAACCTCTATCCCGTCAACCCAACTTACCCCAAAGGCGCGAAGAACCTTTTTAATTGCATGGCTTTTCGGTAGGCTTCGCGCTAATCATACGAAAACCGACCCCATGCACTTCACGCCTGAAACCTTCCGCGCCTGGCCGACCAAGCGCATTACCCTGCTCGGCATGTCCGGCGTCGGCAAGACGCACATCTCGACCATGCTGCGCGGCCACGACTGGTTCCACTTTTCCGGCGACTACCGTATCGGCACGCGCTACCTCGACGAGCCGATTCTCGACATCATCAAGCAGCAGGCGATGCAGGTGCCGTTTTTGCGCGATTTGCTGCGCAACGACTGGATCGACATCAAGAACAACATCAAAATCCATGACCTTGGCCCGGTGCTGACCTTCGTCGGCAAGCTCGGCGGTCCGGAGTGGGGTGGACTTTCGCTGGACGAGTTCTCGCTCCGGCAGGCTGCGTATCGCGACGGCGAGATTGCCGCCATGAAGGACGTACCGAGCTTCATCCGCAAGGGCCAGGAAATCTACGGCTATCCGCACTTCGTCAACGACGTCGGCGGCAGCCTGTGCGAGCTCGACGCGCCCGGCGTGGTCGAGTTGCTGGCCGAGCACACGCTGATTCTCTACATCCAGACCACCACCCGCGAGGAGGAGGACACGCTGATCAAGCGCGCGCAGTCCGATCCCAAGCCGCTGTATTTC
The DNA here is from genome assembly GCA_011391285.1 of Thiobacillus sp. Next base: position 60,855 of record JAABQU010000255.1, on the reverse strand, counting down.
CGCCCCGCCTTCCTCGCCGAACACCTGCCGGTCTATCTGCAGGAAAAGGGCCTGGAATATGTGGCACAAATCGAGCCGGACGATTTCGCCCGCTGGGTGTTTCCGCGCCTGTTCCATTCGCGCATCCCCCGCTACGAGGCGATTGCGAAGCCGCACGGCTACACGGTGACCTCGCAGGAAGTGGCGCAGGTGCGCGACGAGCGCGATTTCCTGGCGCTGCTGGAAACCGCGATCGCGCGCAAGGAACGCTGACATGCCGCTGGTCGCGCACAACACGCTGCCCACCTTCGACCGCCTGCGCCGCGACGGCATCACGGTGCTGTCGACCGAACGCGCGGCCAAGCAGGAAATCCGCGAGCTGCATGTCGGCCTCCTGAACATGATGCCGGATGCCGCGCTGGAGGCGACCGAGCGGCAGTTCTATCGCCTGGTCGGCGAGTCCAACCCGATCGCGCAGTTCTACATGCATCCCTTCACCCTGCCGACGCTGCCACGCGGCGAGGCGGCGCGGGCGCATATCGCTCAATACTACGAAAGCTTCGAGGACATCCGCGCGGCGGGGCTGGATGCGCTCATCATCACCGGCGCCAACGTCAGCCACCCCAATCTGGCCGACGAGGCCTTCTGGGAGCCGCTGATCGAGGTGATCGACTGGGCCTGGGACAACGTGACCTCGACCCTGTGCTCGTGCCTGGCCACCCACGCGGTGATGCAGTTCCGCCACGGCCAGACGCGGGTGAAGCAGCCACAGAAAATATGGGGCGTGTTCGAGCATCGCGTCACCGACGGCTGCCACCCGCTGGTGGCCGACGTCAACACCCGCTTCGACGTGCCGCATTCACGCTGGAACAACGTCGCGCGCGCGCAGTTCGAGGCGGCCGGGGTCAAGGTGCTGGTCGAAAGCGCGGAGGCCGGCGTGCACCTGGCGGTGAGCCACGACGGCCTCAGGACCGTCTTCTTCCAGGGGCATCCGGAATACGACACGGTGTCGCTCCTGAAGGAATACAAGCGCGACCTGCTGTTGGCCGCAGCCGGCAAGCTGCCCGCGTTTCCACCCTTCCCGCATCGCTACTTCAACCATCAGGCGCAGGCACTGCTGGCCGAATTCGGCAGCCGCATGCGCGCCGGCGAAGCGCTGGGCTTTCCCGAGGCGCACCTGCTTCCGCTGCTCGACAACACATGGCATGACACCGCCGAGGCGGTGATCGGCAACTGGATCGGCTGCGTCTACCAGGTCACTCATTCCGAACGCGGCCTGCCCTTCATGCCGGGCATCGATCCAAACAATCCTTTAGGGCTGGTGTGACCGAAGCAGGCGCGCACTTCGACGAGGAACAGGGGGCGCTGATTGCCAGCGGCGTCTGGCAGGCCGAAGCCGCCGCCGCGCTGCCAAACCTGAGCGGTGAGACCGTGCGCATCATCGATGGCACCGGCGTCACCCAACTCGACACCAACGGCGCGTGGCTGTTGCTCACTGCTGCCAGCCCTAATGCAAGCGATCCGGTGCCAGAACTGCGCGGCTTTCAGTCGCAGCACCTGGCGATGTTCAATCTGGTGGCGCAGCACCGCGCAGACACTGCCGCTCAACCCGAACCGCGCAGCGAAGGCGTGCTCGCACTCACCGGGCGCGGCAGCATCGCAGTGTGGGGCCATGTGGTCGGCCTGCTCAACTTCGTCGGCCACTTAGTCATCGAACTGACAACATTGATAGGCAAACCGGGGCGCTGGCGCTGGCGTGAATTTGGCGCCCAGGTGAGCGCGGTGTTCGTCGGCGCGATTCCCATCGTGATTGGCATGCTGTTCCTGCTCGGTGTGGTGTTCGCCTACCTGCTCGGTTCACAGGCGCAGCAATACGGCGCCAGCATCTTTGTCATCGACGGCCTGCTGCTGGCGATCCTGCGCGAGGTCTCGCCGATCATCGTTGCGGTACTGGTAGCCGGGCGCACCGGTGCTGCCATTACCGCGCAGATCGGCACCATGAAAGTGACCGAGGAAATCGATGCCATCACCACGCTCGGCCTGTCGCCGCTGGCGGTGCTGGTGATTCCGCGCATCCTGGCCCTGGTGCTCGCCCTGCCGCTTCTTGTATTCATCGGCGACATCGCCGGGATGGTTGGCGGCATGCTGGTGACGCAGCAGCAGCTGGATATTTCCTATTCCATGTTCATCGACCGGGTGGCTGAGGTTCTAGACCTGAAAACCCTGCTGGTGGGACTGGGCAAGGCGCCGGTGTTCGCCATCTTCATCGCCCTCATCGCCTGCCGCATGGGGCTTTCGGTCACTCGCGACGCGCGCAGTGTCGGCGCCAACACCACCTCCACCGTGGTGCAGAGCCTGGTCGCCATCATCGTCATCAACGCAATTTTTGCCATCATGTTCGTGGAGCTGGGGATCTGATGACGGATAACGTGATCGACGTCCGTGACCTTTACACCACGCTGGGTGGACATGCCATCCACCTCGGCCTTGAACTGAGCGTGGCGCGCGGCGAAGTGGTCGCGCTGATCGGCGGCAGCGGCTCCGGAAAATCGGTGCTGCTGCGCGAAATCATTGGTCTGCTGAAGCCGCAGGCCGGCCGCATCGAGCTTTTCGGGCAGTCGGTTTTGGACAGCACGCCCGCGCAGATGAACCAGCTGCGTCAGCGCTTTGGCGTGTTGTTCCAGGATGGTGCGCTGTTTTCCTCGATGAATGTGGAGGACAACGTTGCCACGCCCTTGTTCGAGCATACCGACCTGCCCCACACCACCTGCCGCCAGCTGGCGCGGCTGAAACTCGCGCTGGCCGGGTTGCCGCCGGACGCCGCCAAAAAGCGCCCGAGCGAACTGTCAGGCGGCATGCGCAAGCGGGTGGCGCTGGCGCGCGCGCTGGCGCTGGACCCCGAACTGCTGTTTCTCGACGAGCCTACCTCCGGCCTTGATCCGACTTCGGCACGCGCCTTCGATTCCCTGATCAGGCTGCTGGCCGACAGCCTCGGTCTCACCGTATTCCTCGTCACCCACGACTTGGATACACTGTTTTCGATTATCGACCGCGTCATCGTGCTGTCGGATGGCCGCGTGCTTGGCAGCGGCACCGTGGCCGAACTGAAACATATCGACGATCCGTGGCTCAGGGACTACTTTGCCGCACGGGCGTCGGAAGGAGAAACCGCGCATGGAAACTGAAGGTCGCTACACCCTGGTAGGCACCCTGGTGCTGGCGGTGATTGCGCTGATGATCGTGTCCGTCGTGTGGCTGACGGGCTTTGCCGACCGCGTCGCCTATCAGAGCTACACCCTCTATTTCAAGCAGCAGTCGCTCGACGGGTTGACGGTCGGCAGCCCGGTGAAGATTCGCGGGATCAAGGTCGGCGTGGTCGACAGCTATCGTTTTGCCAAGGGCAACGAGGAAGCCGTCAGCGTCACCGCACGCATCGATGAGGGCGTGCCGGTGCATGCCGGCGCCGAGGCCTACATCAAGCGCAACCTGGTGACCGGCATTGCGTCGGTTGAAATCAACAACGGCCCGGCCGACGCGGCTTTGCTTGACGTGGTGCCCCAGGGGGAACGCTATCCGGTGATCGCCGAGGGCAGCTCCGACATCGACAAGGTCGCGACCGCGGTGTCCCGCATGGCGGAAAACGGTGCGCAGGTGCTGGAACGCATGAACACCCTGCTGTCGGACGAAAACCAGCTTGCCATCCGCCAGACGCTGGCCAACCTCAACGAACTGTCCACCCATCTGGCCGCCAACAAGCAGAGCCTCGACGCCGTGGTGCAGGGTATCCGCGATGCTTCCGACGAATTCCGTTTCGCCGGCGCCAGCATCAGCCAGGCCGCCACCCGCGCCGAGGGGAGCATCGCCAGCATCGGCGAAAACGCCGACGTCGCACTGAAGGAGGCCACCGTGGCGATGGAAAAACTGCAGACCGAGGCCAGCCTGATTTCCGGACAAATCCAGCAACTCACCGAAGCCGGCACGCTGGAGCTGACCAACGTCAGCCGCGATATCCGCACCAGTTCCGACACCCTCACCACGGCTGGGCAGCGACTGTCCAATCCGCGCACCATCCTGTTCGGTCCTGGCCAGCAGCAACTCGGCCCCGGAGAAACAATGCCATGAAACGAGGCCTTACCCTTGCTGTATTAAGTCTGGCGTTGGCCGGCTGCGTCAATTTGGGTTCTCGCAGCGAGACCCCCGCGGTGGTGTACTACGTTCTGAACGACCCCGCTCCCCCCACTGTGGTCATGCCCGTCCGCGCCGGGGCCCCCACCCTGCTGGTGCTCGACACGGCCACCGGCAGCTTTTACGACACCGAGCAACTCATCTTCAGCAACGGCCCCGGCACGCGCGGCCAGTACCAGTTTGCACGCTGGACCGAGCGCCCCGGCAAGCGTTTCGCCGAACTCATGCGGGTCCGGCTCGACCGCCAGGGCGCTTGGCATGTCAGCGCCGCCGGCGGCTATGTGCGCGGAGATATGCTGCTGGACACCGAACTGATCGAGTTCTATCACGATGCCGTCAGCCAGCCGGGACAGGTACGGCTGGTGCTGCGCGCCGAACTGGTGGACCTGAAACAGCGCAGGCTGCTGGGGCGCCGGGTCTTCGAACAGCAGGTGGCATTGGCGACCTATGACGCAGCCGGTGCCGCTCAGGCGTCCAGCCAGGCCGTCAGCCAGGCGCTCGACGAGTTGACGGCCTGGCTGGCCTCGCTGCAATAAGCGCCTACAATCAAAAAGGCGTCACCCACAACAAGAGGAGAGAGATCATGAAGCGCCTGCTTGCCGCCCTGTTCCTGTGTTCCGTCGCTGCTGTCGCCCACGCCGAAATTTCGCAGAAATTCGGCACGCTGGAAATCCACTACAACGCCCTGACTACCGACGAGCTGCTGCCTGAAGTGGCGCGCGCCTACAAGATCGAACGCAGCAAGACGCGCGGGCTGGTCACCATGTCGGTGCTGATGCCGAACAAGCTTGGCGTGCTGACGCCGGTGCCGGCCAAGATCTCGATCTATGCCACCAATCTGAGCCAGCAACTATCGAACGTGGACATGCGCGAGATCAACGAGGGCTCCGCGATTTACTATCTGGGCGAGTTCCGGGTCACCCCGCCCGACACGCTGAGATTCACCGCTACCGTAGAAACGGCCGGCGAACCGAAGCGCGAGATCGTCTTCAGCCAGAAGTTCTACAAGTAGGCCCGAACCCAAGCAGCCCCGGATCCGGGGCTGCTTTTTCATGCGGGATTGACGGGGCCTGGATTCACACCTTCGAAAAGGCCGAATACGCCAGCGTCATCAGCCCCCATACGCCGAAGCCCGCCACCGTCAGCCCCGCTGTGCGGCGCACCCACAGCTGCTGCATGAAAGGCTGGATCTGCCGTGCGAACAGGCCCATTCCCAATAGGTTGGGCAGAGTGCCGACGCCGAACGCCAGCATCAGTGCGGCGCCCGAGGTGGCGCTGCCTGCCGCAACAGCGGACACCAGCACCGAATACACCAGCCCGCACGGCAGCCAGCCCCACGCCATGCCGGCCAGCACTGCCTGTGGCAGGGACTTCACCGGCAACAGTTTCTGGAACAGCGGCTTCACCTTGCGCCACAAGGCACCGCCGGCGCGCTCGAACACCAGCACCCACTGGTTGAACCCGGCCAGGTAGAGGCCGAGCAGGATCATCACGACCTGCGCCAGGACATAGAGCAGCGTCTGCACCGGCATGAACTCTGCCAGCTTGAGCGAGGCGCCAAGCGCGCCCGCCAGCGCGCCGAACAGCACATACGAACCCACCCGCCCCAGGTTGTAGGCCAGGTGCATCCTGAACGGAGGATGCGTCCCGTCGGCACGGAAGGAAAGCGCCGCAACGATGCCGCCGCACATGCCGACGCAATGCACGCCACCGAGCAAACCGGCGAGCAGGGCGGTGAGCAGGGAAAATTCGATCATGCTTGCTTGTGGTTTCGGGATACGAGCCACACCAGTAGCAGCACGGGAATCCCGATCAGCGCGGTGCCGGTAAAGAAATTCGCCCAGCCGAACGCATCAACGAACTCGCCGGAAAAGCCGGCGATGAACTTGGGCAATAGCAGCATCACCGAGGTGAACAGCGCGTACTGCGTGGCCGAATACGCCTGGTTGACCAGGCTCGAGAGATAGGCGACGAAGGCGCTGGAGGCGATGCCGGCGGAGAGGTTGTCGGCAGATACGGTGAACACCAGCGCGCCGACGTCGTGGCCGCGCCCGGCCAGCCAGACGAACAGCAGGTTGGTCACCGCCGACAGCACCGCGCCGAGAAACAGGGTGCGCATCACCCCCATGCGCATCACCAGCAGGCCGCCAAGGCCGGCGCCGATTATGGTCATGACCACGCCGTACACCTTGGACACGGTCGCGACTTCGTCCTTGGTGAAGCCCATTTCCTGGTAGAAGGGATTGCTCATCACTCCCATCACCACGTCGGAGATGCGGTAGACTGCAATCAGCGCCAGCATCAGCACGGCCTGCCACTTGTAGCGCTGGATGAAATCGATGAAGGGCGCCAGCACCGCGCTGTGGAACCATGCCGTGGCGGTCAGCAGCCAGCCCGTGAGACCGGCTGCGGCAAAGCGTTCCCGCGTGTGAGCCTCGCGCTCGGTGGTGGTGAGGGAAATCTTCTTTTCCGGCTCGCGGATGGTCAGCGTGGTGAGGATGCCGACCGCCATCAGCGCCGCCATCACCGTGTAGGCCACCTGCCAGGGGCGGAAGTCGTAGGTCGCTTCGCTGGGGTCGAAGGCCGCCGCGATCCACAGCGCGCCCGCGCCGGCGGTGATCATCGCGATGCGGTAGCCAGCCTGGTAGGTCGCCGCCATCGCACCCTGCTTCTCGATTTCCACAGCTTCGATGCGGTAGGCGTCGAGGGCGATGTCCTGCGTCGCCGAGGCAAATGCCACCGCCAAGGCGAAGAACACCATGTGCGTGAGATTCAGCACCGGGTCGGTGTTCGCCATCCCCAGCAGCGCCAGCGCGATGCAGACCTGCGACAGCAGCAGCCATGCTCGCCGCTTGCCCAGCCGTGCGGTCAGGAAAGGCAGCGGCAGCCGGTCCACCAGCGGCGACCACAGGAACTTGAAGCCATACGCCAGCCCCACCCAGGAGAGATGCCCGATCGTCGCCCGCGCGATGCCCGCCTCCGACAGCCAGAACGACAGCGTGCCCAGCACCAGCAGCAGCGGCAGCCCGGCCGAAAAGCCGAGGAACAGCATGCCGACGACGCGCGGGTGGGTGTAGACCGCAAGGGCGGCAAGCCAGGGGTGACTTGTAGTAAGGGGGGGCATAAGTTTGTTTGACTTTAAGTAAACAAGTTGTTTATATTGGCTGCAAGTGGATTGGGACTACCCGATCGGCGCTGGGCTTCTGGGACTACCCGGAGGCCCTTCTGCTTTCTAGGGGAAGATTTTCAATCCAACCCCGTCCTTTCTACCCGTTTCTCCACGGCAAAACTTTTTCTCCAGTACAGCCAAGGCCCGGTTTTCCTGATCCGGGCGCAATACGGATAACCCGATGGGGCGTGCTGTCAGATCGGCAAGCTGCATCCCTTCCGAATTGGTTTTCTTGTCCGCAATCATCAACTCGAAGGGCAAGGGCTTGTGGAAGTAATTGCTGCCGTCCCGAATCCGGCGAAATTCGAGTTCTAGTTCCGCATCTTCCTTCGCGCCACGCGCTTCGCAGACCAAGTGAGTGAGCCTGTCATCCTGGCCCATGCTCTGCAGGTAGCGATAGATACGTTCCAGGCCAAACTCCATGGCCAGGTGGTAGGGATGGCCGGGATTCGAGTAGCGGGCCTTTAGCTTGTTCTTGTCGATCACCACGGCAACCAGTTTGAAATCTTCCGCCTGGATGATGTCGGTCAACCTGTTCAAAAAAGCTTCGCGTGCTTCCTTTCCCAGCTTGGCGAACGCACCCTTTTTCTTGCGGATGTCGATCTCATGCAGCACAACCATGTCGTGGCCGAAGGTTTCGAATTTCAGCTTGCGTACCGCGGGTGTCATGGTGCTCGCATAGGCATCTTTGTGGAAAATGCAAAACGACAGCACGAATAACGGATATTCCGGGTTGATCGATTCCAGGCTGTGGTCGCCGCTCTCGTCCACATAGACGATGTAGTCGCTGAAGGGCGTCTTCATGGGGCAATCGTGCTTTCTTCCCGGAGCGTTTTTGCCTTGCTAGTGCGCTTTTTCACCGGCGCCTGAGGCAGCAGCGACGTCAGCGCCTGATAGCGCTGGAACAGGAACGCCACCCGCTCGGCGTCGGACTTGAAGCTGGTTTTGCCGTAGGCCTTGTCCACCGCGGCGTCGAGCTTCTGGTGCGCTTTCAGCAGCGTGGGCGGCATGGTCAGCGGGTCGTAGAGGTCGGCTAGCGAGGCGCCGGGGAAAGCGGCGCGGGCGTCGAGCACGACCTGCGCGGCGCCTTCGATGGCCTGCCGGGGCTTATCGTCGGGGACGTCTGGCCATGGGAAGTTGTTGTAGACGATATCTTTCGAGTAGCGGAAATCGCTTTTTAGCCGCCCACATGTATAGCGTGCCCAAGCGTTGTGCATTGTCGACACCAATACACCGAAGTGAAATAGCTTGGCGTCAGGTATTACAAACACCAGGTTGCTCGCTATGACCTCTGGGTTCATGAACCCAACGGGAATAAATGTACGGCGTTCAGAGGAAACCCCGGGCATAAGGAGATAGTCGCTTTCGGGTTGCGCAATTTGGCAGAAAAGCGTTGGCGTAGCCGCGAAACGTCGTGTCGAAGCGGCTTTACTCGCTAGCCGAAACTTTCGCACCGCCTCAATGCGTTGCATGACATGCGGCAGTGCTCGCAAATCAGACGGCGAAGCCCCTGGCAACCATAGACAGAATCTCCACTTGCCGTTGATGAATTCCTGGGCGCCTACGTATGAGCGAATCCAACGCGTGGCATCAGGTTCAAGACGTTGCAACTCGTCACGCTCGGACTGTTCGAGAACCAGATGCCCGCCGTCGCGCGGCATGCTTCCGAAGCGCATGCGGGGAACCGCACAGATCGGCACATCTCGGTTCGCCAAAAAAACATTTGGCGCGTCGACGAGATAGGCGTTGATGTTGTCTGCAACTACCTCGTGTGGTTCGCTGTTGACATCGTCGTATTCGAACAAACGGCGTTTAGGAAGAGCCTCGTGTGCGAATCCCACTATTACGCAGTGCACGGCAGCGATGCCACGAGCTTCGTTTGACCAGCGAAAAGTTCTATGGGCAAAAGTAATGTGAAGTCCAAATTGCTGCATCAGGGGCGCCCACAACAATCCAACCTGTTCGCCTTGGGTAATGGAGTTGGTTGAGACAAATGCGCACTGCACTGCGTTACCCTGCATGTAGTTGGCTGCTTTCCAGTACCAGCAACTGACGTAGTCTAGAACGCCATAGCCTTTAAGATTGGTAAACACTGTGGCCATGTCATCTCTCTGGCCATCATTCATCACCATTGCGCCCACAAACGGCGGATTCCCCATCACATAGCTCGCCCGCTCCGCCGGCAGCACGCTGCTCCAGTCCAAGGTGAGTGCGTTGCCGTGGACGATGTGCGGGCTGGTCGTCAACGGAATGCGGGCGAAATACATGCCGAATTCCTCGCTCACCTTGAGGTTCATCTGGTGGTCGACCAGCCATAGCGCAACCTGGGCGATCTGCGCGGGGAATTCCTCGATCTCGATGCCGTGGAACTGGTCGACATCGATTGAGAGCAGTTGGAAGATGTCGATCAGCGACTGCTTGAACTCGCGCTCCAGCACGAGCGAGGCGCGCAGGATTTCCAGTTCCAGCAGGCGCAGTTCGCGGTAGGCGATGACGAGGAAGTTGCCGCAGCCGCAGGCGGGGTCGAAGAAGGTGAGCCCGCGCAGTTTCTGGTGGAACTCGAACAGCTTGTTGCTGTGCCGCTTGACCTTGTCGAACTCGGCCCACAGGGCGTCGAGAAACAGTGGCTTGATGAGCTTGAGGATGTTCTCCTCGCTGGTGTAGTGCGCGCCGAGATTACGGCGCGCCTGCCTGTCCATGATGCTCTGGAACAGCGCGCCGAAGATGGCCGGCGAAATCGCCGCCCAGTCGAGCGCGCAGGCATCGAGCAGCGCCTCGCGCATGGCTGAATCGAAATCAGCGATAGGGATGGCTTCTTCGAACAGCTTGCCGTTGATATAGGGGAAGGCGGCGAGTTGATCGTCCAGCACCTTGCCGCGCCTGGCTTCCGGGGTGTTCAACACCTGGAACAGTTGTGCAAGCAGCGGGCCGAGGTCGGAACCGTCGTCGCGGGTGCGTTCTTCTATATAGGTACGCAGCGCCTGGGCGGGCTGGAAGATGCCGGTGTCGTCGGCGAACAGGCAGAACAGCAGGCGCACCAGCAGCACTTCGAGCGCATGCCCCCCGAACCCGGCGGCCTTCAGCGCATCGTGCAGCCGACCCATGCGTTCGGCGGCCTGGATGTTGACCGGGTTTTGCGGCTTGATTTCCTGCGTTTCATAGCCGGCGATGAAGCCGAAGTGGCGGATGTGCTTGTGCAGGTCCCTCAGCGCGAATTCGCGGGTGTCGCCGGTCTCCAGGTCGTGGAGGCGGAAGCGGGCGAAGTCGCACACGACGATGTGGCGCGGCAGGTCGCGTTCCTTGATGCCGGGGAAGTAGTCCAGCGCCTGATTGAAGGCACGGTCGAGATTCTTGCCACGCGACTTCTGCTCGACCAGCAACACGCCGGGCCAGAACAGGTCGACATAGCCTTGGTCGCCGCCGAATTTCTTGACCGCGTGCTCGAAGGTGGCGACGCGCTTGTTGGTGATGCCGAAGATTTCGAAGAAGGCGATCCAGAACGGCTTGGCCTCGCTGTCTTCGTTGGCAGCGTCGGCCCATTCGCGCGAGAACGATAACGCGCGGGATTTGATCTCGTTCCAGGAAAGCGGCATGGCTACGGAGTGTAGTCGTAATCCACAATCAGCGGCGCGTGGTCGGAAAAGCGCTGGTCCTTGTAGACGCTGGCGGATCGGGCGGTCTTTGCGATGCCCGGCGTGGCGATCTGATAGTCGATGCGCCAGCCGACATTCTTGGCCCAGGCCTGGCCGCGGTTGCTCCACCAGGTGTAGGCCTCGCCGGTGTGTTCGGGATAGAGGCTGCGGTAGACGTCGACCCAGCCGAGTTCGTCGAACAGCCGCGTCATCCAGGCGCGCTCCTCGGGCAGGAAGCCAGAGTTCTTCTGGTTGGATTTCCAGTTCTTGAGGTCGATTTCCTGGTGGGCGATGTTCCAGTCGCCGCAGATGACGATTTCGCGGCCGGACTTGATCAGCGCCTGGAGGTGGGGGAAGAAGACGTCCATGAAGCGAAATTTGGCCTGCTGGCGTTCTTCGGAGCTTGATCCGGAGGGCTGGTAGAGCGAGATGACGGCGAGATGGCCGTAGTCCGCCTCGATGTAGCGGCCTTCGGCATCGAACTCCGGGACGCCGAGGCCCTCGATGATCTGCTGCGGCGCCTGGCGGGTGTAGACGCCGACGCCGCTGTAGCCTTTTTTATCGGCGTAGTGGAAGGCGCCGGTCAGGCCGTCGCACCGGATGAATTCGGGCTTGAGGTCGGCGGCCTGCGCCTTGAGTTCCTGCACGCAGACGACGTCGGCGCCCTGTGTGGGCAGCCAGTCGAAAAATCCCTTGGTGGCAGCGGAGCGGATGCCGTTGAGGTTGGCCGATATAATTCGCATTGCGTTTTTATTCAAGAAATCCCGAAAAATGTCCGATTACAAAGCCGAGTTTGTGGAATTCGCCATTGTCTCGAAGGTGCTGTGTTTTGGCGAGTTCAAGACCAAGGCGGGGCGCATGAGCCCCTACTTTTTTAATGCGGGGCTGTTCAACGACGGCGACAAGCTGAAACGGCTGGGCGAATTTTACGCGAAAGCCATCCTCGACTCGGGCATCGCCTTCGACGTACTGTTCGGGCCGGCTTACAAGGGGATTCCGCTGGCGGCAAGCATTGCGATTGCGCTGGCGGGCATGGGCAGGAACGTGCCGTACGCCTACAACCGCAAGGAAGCCAAGGATCACGGCGAGGGCGGCACGGTGGTCGGCGCGGCGCTCGCGGGCCGCGTGCTGATCGTCGACGACGTGATTTCCGCCGGCACCTCGGTGCGCGAGTCGGTGGAGCTGATCCGCGGCGCGGGTGCCGAGCCGGCGGGGGTGGTGATCGCGCTGGACCGGATGGAGCGCGGCACGGGCGAAAAGTCTGCGGTGCAGGAAGTACGTGAGCAATATGGCATTCCAGTGGTGGCGGTGGTCACCTTGGATAATCTGGTGGGATTTTTGGAACGCGATGCAAAGAGACAACAAGAATTGCAGGCTGTGGCCGCTTACCGTGAAAGGTATGGCGTTTAGCGGGTTGGCGGCCGCGCTGCTGGTGGCGGCGGGCACGGCACAGGCGCAGATGTACCGCTGGGTCGACGGCAACGGCCGCGTGCACTACAGCGATACGCCGCCAACGACCTTCCAGAAAAGTGGCGGCGCCGAGATGAGCAAGCAGGGAGTGGTGATCAAGCGCACGCAATCCGAGGCCGAGCGCCGGGCTGAGGCCGAGCGCCTCGAAGCGGAGAAGCAGGTACAGATGGAGCGGCAGAAGCAGGCGCAGCTCGATCGGGCGTTGACCCAGACCTATACGAACGAAGCGGAAATCGACCTGGCGCGCGACCGTGCGCTTGAACATCACAAGCTGGCGATCAGGGGGGCGGAAATTCGCGCCGAGGCGGTGAAGGCCACGATCTCCGATCTGAAAGCCCGTATCGCCGCGATCGAGAATGCCGGGAAACAGGTGGGCCCAGGCCTCACCGAGCAGCTGGATCAGGCCACCCGTGAAAGTCTCGAGTTGAAGCGCACCATTCTGAACAACGAGGAAGCCATGCAGAACGTGCGCGACAAGTATGCTGCTGACAAAGCGCGATTCAAGGTCTTGACGACCACCCAGCGGTAATCTGCGCTATCCGCAGTCGGGCTCCGCGGTTCTTGCCCTGTGTCGGCTGGTAGGGTGAGCCTCCCGGGACGGCCATGATCTGGTGGTAAAATCCGCCGCTTCATGCGCCTTGCCCTGACCGTTCGGGCAGGCGCCATCCTTGCCTGATCCGACCGATTCATGCTGCCTTCCGATGCGCCTACGCGCGATCTGCTTCAAGTGATGCCGCCTCATTATCTGGCTCGGGGCCGACTTGCCAATGCGGATGTCTGGCTGGTCGAGTGCGGGGGCAGGCGCTGGGTGGTCAAGGACTTCCTGTCGTGCCCGGTCTGGGTGCGCCACACCGTAGGCCGCTGGTTCATCCGCCGCGAATTGAAGGCCCTGAAACGCCTGCAGGGCATTCCCGGGATTGCGGAAAATCCCGTGCGCGTGGATGCCTTCGCCCTTGCATATGGGTATGTCGAGGGCCGTCCGTTGAATGAATTCCATCAGGGGCAGCCGTCGGAGGACTTTTTTCGGGCGCTGGAAAGCACGGTGAAACGCATGCATGCGCGTGGAATTGCCCATCTCGACCTGCGCAATCGCGGCAACGTGCTGGTCGGTACGGGCGGGCAGCCGGTGCTGATCGACTTCCAGTCGTATGTGGTGTTGCCGCGCTGGATTCCCCCGCTGGCGCGATACCTTGAGAAGATCGATCTGTCCGGCGTCTACAAGGCCTGGAATAAAAGCCTGCCCGGCACGCTGGATGAGACGCGCCAGAGCCTGCTGGACAGCGTGAATGCCCGGCGGAAATGGTGGGTATTAAAAGGTTATCTCGGGATGGGCCGCCTGGCGGGCCGTCGCCGCCGTCGTTAAACTCAATCAATCCCCTTTCTCCGGAGTTCCCCGTCCATGTTCGAGCCCATCCATGCCGTATTCAATAACGCCGCGCTGCGAAAATTCCTGGTGCGCTACCGCATTGTGCTGGGCATTGCGCTCGTGGCGCTGCTGTTCTGGCAGCTGGGCTGGCGGGCAGAGCATTTCTGGCTGGCCTTTGCGGTGTCCATGGCGGGCGAGTTCATCCAGCTCTGGTGTTTCGCCTCGCTCGACAAGAACGCGAACCTGGCTTTCCGCGGCCCGTATTCGCTGGTGCGCAATCCCATGTATCTGGGGCGCTACTTCATCGTCCTGGGATTGCTGCTGCTGCTCGACCAGGGGAGGCTGCCGGTCATCATCGGCTACACCGTGATCTACTGGTTCTACATGGTGAACCGGGTCAAACGCGAAGAGGCGCTGCTGAAGGACGTGTTCGGCCAGAGCTATGCGGACTACTGCGCGGAAGTGCGCCCCTTTCTGCCGCGCCTGACGCCCTGCAGCAACGGCACGCTTGCTTTCTGGGACAAACGCCTGTTTCGAAACTGCCACGGCGCGCGCAACCTGATTGGCACGCTGATCGTGTGGGCCTTGATCGCGTGGCTGGTGTTCGGCTGACGCCGGATGGCGCGCCTCAGCCCAGCTTCTTCTTCAGCAGGTCGTTGACCTGTGCCGGGTTGGCTTTGCCGCGGCTGGCCTTCATCACCTGGCCGACCAGCGCGTTGAACGCCTTGTCCTTGCCGGAACGGAATTCCTCGACGGATTTCTGGTTCGCAGCCAGCACCTCGTCGATGATCTTTTCCAGTTCTCCGGAATCCGACATCTGCCTGAGGCCGCGTGCCTCGATGATGGCGTCGACTTCGCCGGCGCCTTCCCACAAGCCCTCGAACACCTGCTTGGCGAGCTTGCCGGACAGCGTGCCATCCTGGATGCGCGCGATCAGCGTGCCGAGTTGGGCGGCCGACACCGGGCTCGCCGCGATGTCGAGCTCGGCCTTGTTGAGCGCGGCTGAAAGCTCACCCATCACCCAGTTGGCGGCGAGCTTGCCCTGGCCGCAGGCTTTCGCTGCAGCCTCGAAGTAGTCGGCGAGCGCGCGCGAGCCCGTGAGCACCGACGCGTCGTAGGGCGACACGCCGTAGTCGCTCTGGAAGCGCGCCTGCATGGCGGCCGGCAGTTCGGGCAGCGTTGCGCGCACCTGCTCGATCCAGTCCTCGTCGAGCTTCACCGGCAACAGGTCAGGGTCGGGGAAGTAGCGATAGTCGTGCGCCTCTTCCTTGCTGCGCATCATGCGCGTCTCGCCGGTGTCGGGGTCGAACAGCACCGTGGCCTGCTCGATGCGGCCGCCGTCTTCCAGCGTCTCGATCTGCCAGCGCACTTCGTAGTCGATGGCCTGCTGCAGAAACTTGAAGGAGTTGAGGTTCTTGATCTCGCGGCGGGTGCCGAATTCGGCCTGACCCACCGGACGCACCGAGACGTTGGCGTCGACGCGGAAGCTGCCTTCCTGCATGTTGCCGTCACAAATGCCGATCCAGGTCACCAGCGTATGAAGCGCGCGGGCGTAGGCCACGGCCTCGGCGCTGGAACGCATTTCGGGTTCGGAGACGATTTCCAGCAGCGGCGTGCCGGCGCGGTTGAGGTCGATTCCCGTCATGCCGTGGAAGTCCTCGTGCAGCGACTTGCCGGCATCCTCCTCCATGTGGGCGCGGGTGAGGCTGACGGTCTTTTCTTCGCCGTCCACCACGATTTTCAGCGCGCCACCCTCGACGATGGGCTTCGCCAATTGGCTGATTTGGTAGCCCTTGGGGAGGTCGGGATAGAAGTAGTTCTTGCGGTCGAACACGTTGACGCGATTGAGTGTGGCGTCGATGGCCAGGCCGAACTTGATCGCGCATTCCACCGCTCCGCGATTCAGTACCGGCAGCACGCCGGGCAGCGCGATGTCGACCGCGCTCGCCTGCGTATTGGGCGCGGCGCCGAATGCGGTGCTGCTCCCTGAAAAGATTTTCGACTGGGTGGCGAGCTGGGTGTGGACTTCCAGCCCAATGACGGTCTCCCACTTCATTTCAGACCCTCCGGTTGGCGGCTGTGCCAGTCGGTGGCGCATTGGTACTGATGGGCGACGTTGAGCATCTTCGCTTCGGAAAAATAATTGCCGACCAGTTGCAGGCCGATCGGCAGGCCCTTGGCGTCGAAGCCGCAGGGCAAGCTCATGCCGGGCAGGCCCGCGAGGTTGGCAGGAATGGTGTAGAGGTCGTTGAGATACATCTCGACCGGATCGTCGGATTTCTCGCCGAGTGCAAACGCGGTGCCGGGCGCGGTGGGGCCGAGGATGACGTCGCAGCTCTTGAAGGCTGCGCTGAAATCATCGGCGATCAGACGGCGGATCTTCTGCGCCTGCAGGTAATAGGCGTCGTAGTAACCGTGCGAGAGCACATAGGCGCCGATCATGATGCGGCGCTTCACTTCCGCGCCGAAGCCCTGCGCGCGGGTCTTGCAGTACATGTCGTCGAGGCTGCCATATTCCGGTGCGCGGTAGCCGTAGCGCACGCCGTCGAAGCGGGACAGGTTGGACGAGGCTTCGGCCGGGGCCAGCACGTAATACACAGGAATCGCGAGTTTCGAGTTGGCGAGCGAGATCTCGACCGTGATGGCGCCGAGTTTCTTCAGTTCGGCCACGGCCGCTTCCACCGCTGCGGCGACTTCGTTGTTGAGCCCTTCGGCGAAGAACTCTTTCGGCAGCCCGACGCGCAGGCCGGCCAGCGGCTTCTCCAGATCGCGCGTGTAGTCTTCCTTCTCGCGCTCCAGACTGGTCGAGTCCTTGGGGTCGAAGCCGGTCATCACGTTCAAGAGCAGCGCACAGTCCTCGGCCGACGGCGCCATCGGCCCCGCCTGGTCGAGGCTCGAGGCGAACGCGATCATGCCGTAGCGCGACACCAGGCCGTAGGTTGGCTTGAGCCCCGTGATACCGCACAAGGCGGCCGGCTGGCGGATCGAGCCGCCGGTGTCGGTGCCGGTGGCCGCGGGCGCCATGCGGGCGGCCACGCACGCCGCCGCGCCGCCGGACGAACCGCCGGGCACGTAGGTGGTGTTCCACGGATTTTTTACTGCGCCGAAATAACTGGTCTCGTTGGAGGACCCCATGGCGAACTCGTCCATGTTGGTCTTGCCGAGGCTGGGCATGCCGGCAGCCTTGAAGCGCTGGATCACGTGCGCGTCATAGGGCGCCACGAAGTTGTGCAGCATCTTCGAGCCGCAGGTGGTGAGCCAGCCGTCGGTGCAGAAAATGTCCTTGTGGGCAATCGGTACGCCGGTGAGCGGGCCGGCCTGCCCGGCGGCGATCTGGGCGTCGGCGACAGCGGCCTCGGCCAGCGTCTTGTCGGCATCGACCGTGATAAAGGCATTGATGGTTGGATTCAGCCCGGCAATGCGGTCGAGATACTGCTGGGCCAGTTCGCGGCTGGAAATCTGTTTGGCGGCAAGCTGGGCGGCAAGCGCGGAAAGGGAAGTTTCGGGCATGGCGTTATTGATTCGGCACGACGAAGTTGGAAGCGTTACGGAATTCAGGCACCTTGCGCACCGCAGGTAACCCGCTGCGTGCTGAATCAATAACCATTACAAACAGCTGGTAATTGAGGCGGCGCGAGGGCTTTTGACACATTTTCATGCCGCCTCAATTACTCGATGACTTTGGGCACGAGATACAGGCCGTTCTCAACCGCAGGAGCCACGGCCTGGAAGGCGACGTGGCGGTCGGTCTCGGTCACGACGTCGTCGCGCAGGCGCTGATAGACCTCCTGCGCGTGCGCCATGGGCGCGATGCCGGTGGTGTCCACCGCCTGCATGGTCGCGATGAGGTCGAAAATGGTGTTGAGCTGGACCTGCGTGGCCTGCGCCTCGGCATCGCTGGTTTCTATGCGCGCAAGGCGGGCGATGCGCTTGACGTCGTCCGGACTTAAGGACATGGAAGCACCTGATAACTTACGGGAACGAAGCCCGTTAGGGTATCATAGCCACCTTGTTTTTACTGCCCTTTCGCCCGCCTGGCGCGGGTGCTGACGCCACCATGTTCAAATTTCTGACCAGCTATTTTTCAACCGATCTCGCGATTGACCTCGGCACGGCCAATACCCTGATTTACGTGCGCGACCGCGGCATCGTGCTGGACGAGCCCTCGGTGGTGTCGATTCGAACCGATGCATCGGCGGGCGGCAAGCGCACCGTGCAGGCCGTGGGCGCGGAGGCCAAGATGATGCTGGGCCGTACCCCGGGCAACCTGCAGGCGATCCGGCCGATGAAGGACGGCGTGATTGCCGACTTCACAGTCACCGAGCAGATGCTCAAGTACTTCATCAAAAAAGTGCACGACACCCGCATGTTCCGGCCCAGCCCGCGCATCATCATCTGCGTGCCGTGCGGCTCGACCCAGGTGGAGCGGCGTGCGATCCGCGAATCGGCCATCGGCGCCGGCGCGCGTCAGGTCTACCTGATCGAAGAGCCGATGGCGGCGGCGATCGGCGCTGGCCTGCCGGTGGCCGAGGCAACCGGCTCGATGGTGGTCGACATCGGCGGCGGCACCACCGAAGTCGGCGTGATCTCGCTCGGCGGCGTGGTCTATGCAAATTCGGTGCGCGTTGGCGGTGACCGCATGGACGATGCCATCATCAGCTACATCCGCCGCAACTACGGCATGCTGATCGGCGAAGCGACGGCCGAGCAGATCAAGAAGAAAATGGGCTCGGCTTTCCCCGGCGCCGAAGTGTTGGAGATGGAAGTCAAGGGCCGCAGTCTCGCCGAGGGCGTGCCGCGCAGCTTCAACGTATCGTCGAACGAAATCCTCGAAGCACTGACCGAGCCGCTGAATGCGATCGTCAGCGCGGTGAAGATGGCACTGGAGCAAACGCCACCTGAGCTCGGCGCCGACATTGCCGAAAAGGGCATGGTGCTGACCGGCGGCGGGGCGCTCTTGCGCGACCTCGACCGCCTGTTGATGGAAGAAACCGGCCTGCCAGTGATTGTCGCCGACGATCCGCTGACGTGCGTGGTGCGTGGCTCCGGGCGTGCCCTGGAAGAAATGGACAAACTGGCGTCGGTGTTCACCAACGAGTGAACGCGGCGGCACTCGGTTCTGCTGGCAGGGACGGCTGATGGCGACGCCAGGCCAGCTCATGTTCGCCCGCGGGCTGGGTCCGACGGCCCGCCTGCTCATCTGGCTGCTCATAGGCTTGTCTTTCGTGGTGCTCGATGTGCGCTATCGGGCACTCGACGGCTTGCGCAGCGGGTTCTCGGTGCTGCTGCAACCGGTGCGCGAGGCCATGCGCGCCCCCGGCGATATCGTCGCCGAACTCGGCGGATTCTTTACCCGCCACCGCCTTCTGCAAAAAGAACGCGATGCCCTGCTGGCCGAACGTGCACAGCTGATGCTCGGGGTGAACGCGGCACGGGATCTGGGCCGCGAAAATGCCGAATTGCGCACGCTGCTGCAACTGCAGACCCGCCCCGGCCAGCAGGTGGTGCGTGCCGCCCTGTTATACAAGGGACATGACTGGTTTTCCCAGCGTATTACCCTGGACCAGGGCGCCGGAACCGGCTTGCGCAGCGGTCTGCCGGTGGTCGATGCGGAGGGGCTGGTGGGGCAGTTGAGTCGGGTGTATCCGGGCTCGAGCGATGTCACGCTGGTAAGCAGCCCGGGGCACCTTACGCCGGTGGTTGTCGAGCGCACCGGCCAGCGCGGCCTGGCTGCCGGCGGCGGGCAGGGACAACTGGAATTGCGCTACATGCCGGCGCAGACCGATATCCAGGTCGGCGATCGCTTGCTGACCTCGGGCATCGACCGGGTGTATCCGGCCGGCATACCGGTGGCGCGGGTCGGCCGGGTTTCCCGTTCGCAATCCAGTCCTTATCTACGGGTGGAATGCGTGCCGTTGGCGGGCCTCGAGCATTCCCGTGCCGTGCTGGTGCTGGTTGCCGATCCGCAGGTCACAAAGCCATGAGTCCGACTGACCCGAACCACGGAAGCTGGCGCCGCATTCTCGGTACGCTGTTCCTGGCCGTGCTGCTGGAGCAAATGCCCTGGACGGGCTGGGCCTTGGCCCTGCGTCCCGATTTTGTGCTGGTCGGCGTCCTGTTCTGGTCCCTGCACCAGCCTGCGCGCATCGGCTTTACAACGGCCTTCTTTCTGGGATTGCTGGCCGACTTTCAGGATGGCGTGGTGTTCGGCCAGCATGCCATCGGCTATGTGGTCGGCGTGTATCTGCTGCTGTTTTTGCGCCTGCGGCTGCTGCAGTTCGATCCGTTGCGCCAGGCCGGGCAGCTGTTCCCCATTCTGCTGACGGTGCAACTGACCGTGCTGCTGGTGGGTTGGCTGGCGGTCAATCCGCCGGCCGACTTGGCCGTGCTGCTGCCGGTGATCAGTGGCACCGTGCTGTGGTATCTGGTGGCAGGTTTTCAGAGGCTGTGGCACGGCAAGGGAATGCAGGATCGCGCGTGAGGCTGACCCCCCTGAAGAATCTCGACAGCGAGCTGGCGCGTTTTCACGGCCGGCTCAAGGCTGGTGGGGCCTTTGTTGCGATGCTGGCGATCATCCTGCTGGGGCGTGCGTTTTATCTGCAGGTCATACAGCATGAACACTACATCGAGCGCGCCGAGAGCAACCGCATCTCGCTGGTGCCCACCGCGCCCAATCGCGGCCTGATCCTGGACCGCAACGGCCGCATCCTGGCGGAGAACTATTCCGCCTACACGCTCGAAATCACGCGGGCCAGGACGGCTGACCTCGAAACCACGCTGACCGAACTGGGCGAACTGATCGAGATCACCCCCGGCCAAGTGCGGCGTTTTCGGCGCCTGCTTTCCGAATCGCACGAATTCGAAACGGTGCCGCTGAAAAGCAAGCTGACCGACGAGGAGGTGGCGATTCTGGCCGCCAACCGCTATCGACTGCCGGGCGTCGAGGTGAAGGCGCGGCTGTTCCGCAACTACCAAGCCGGGCCCGGTATGGCGCATGTGGTGGGCTTCATTGGACGCATCAACGATCGCGACCTGGAACGCCTGCGCGAGCAGAACATCGAGCGGAATTACCGCGGCAGCGCTTACATCGGCAAGACCGGGCTGGAACAGAGTTATGAAGCCCTGCTGCACGGCCGCACCGGTTTCGACCAGATGGAGACCGACGCCAGCGGCCGTGCGGTGCGCATGCTGTCGCGGATCCCACCGGTGCCTGGCAAGGATTTGCGCCTGCATCTCGATGCGGAACTGCAGGCGGTGGCCGAGCAGGCGTTCGGCGATTTCCTGGGTGGACTGGTGGCGCTCGATCCCAATACCGGCGGGGTGCTGGCGCTGGTCTCAAAACCGGGATTCGATCCCAACCTGTTCGTCGACGGCATCGATCCGGAAACCTGGAAGTCGCTCAACGAATCGCCCGATCGCCCGATGGTGAACCGCGCGCTGCGCGGCGTCTATCCGCCCGGCTCGACCATCAAGCCGCTGATGGCGCTGGCCGGGCTGGAGCTGGGGTTGCGCAAGCCCACGGACAGCATCGTCGATCCGGGCCATTTCAGCCTGCCCAACAGCAGGCACCAGTTTCGCGACTGGAAGCGCGGCGGCCATGGCGTGGTCGATCTGCGCCGGTCCATTTCGCAGTCCTGCGATACCTATTATTACAAGCTGGCGGTGGACATGGGGATCGACCGCATGCACGACTATCTGGCGCAGTTCGGCCTGGGCGAAAAAACGGGCATCGATCTCGACGGCGAGTCGGCCGGTCTGCTTCCCTCCCGCGATTGGAAGCGGCGCCGCTTCAAGCAGCCCTGGTATCCCGGCGAGACGGTGATTGCGGGCATTGGCCAGGGCTACCATCTGACCACGCCGCTGCAGCTGGCAACGGCGGCCGCCATGCTGGCCAACGGCGGCAAGCGGATCGAGCCGCGGCTGGTGCAGGCGATGCGCGAGCCGCTGGCCCAGGACTGGCAGCCTATTCCTGGCGTGGTGCGTGGCCAGGTGCCGATCACCCCGGCGCACCTTGCCCTGGTACGCGAAGGCATGATGGACGTGATGCGTCCGGGGGGTACCGCAGCCAGATCTGCAGCCGGCGCGCCCTATGCCATCGCCGGCAAGACCGGCACCGCTCAGGTGGTCGGCATCAAGCAGGGCGCAAAGTACGACGCCAGCCGGTTGGCGCGCGAGCATCGAGATCACGCGCTGTTCATCGCCTATGCGCCGGCCGCGAATCCCACCATCGTGGTGGCGGTGATGGTGGAAAACGGCGGCTCGGGCAGCGGCACGGCCGCGCCGATCGCGCGCGCGGTATTTGATTATTACCTGACCGGGAAACGCCCTGGAGACTTGCCATTGGAGACGGAAAGTGCCGCGGACTAGCCATTGGATCATTCGCAGGCTGAGCCATCTGGATGGCATTCTGCTGCTCCTCGTGCTCGTGCTGCTGGGCATCAGCCTGGCAGCCGTGGCGAGCGCATCGGGGCAGAGTCCCGCGCGCATGACCGGTCATTTGATCAACATCGGGCTGGCCCTGGGGGTGATGGTGGTGGTTGCCAACGTGCCGCCGCATCTGCTGTCCAAGGTGGGGCTGCCGCTGTATGTCGCTGGCGTGGTGTTGCTGATCGCGGTGGCGCTGTTCGGCGAGGTCCGGAACGGCTCGCGACGCTGGCTGGATCTGGGGTTCATGGCGTTTCAGCCGTCCGAACTGCTGAAGCTGGCGCTGCCCCTGATGCTGGCCTGGTATTTTCAGCGCAACGAGGCGGTGCTGCGCGCCAGGCATTTCCTGGTGGGCGGCGTGCTGTTGCTGGTGCCGTTCCTGCTGATCCTGCGCCAGCCTGATCTGGGCACGGCGCTGATGATCGGGGCGTCGGGCTTCTACCTGTTGTTCTTCGCTGGCCTGCCCTGGAAGGTGATCCTGGGCGGCGGCGTTCTGGGTGCGGCGAGCCTGCCGGTCATTTGGGGGCTGTTGCACGACTACCAGCAGCGCCGCGTGCTGACCCTGCTCGACCCCTCCGCTGATCCACTCGGCTCCGGCTACCACATCATTCAGGCCACCATCGCGATCGGCTCGGGCGGCCTGTTCGGCAAGGGCTGGATGCAGGGCACGCAAACGCAGCTCGACTTCATTCCCGAGCGCACCACCGACTTCATCTTCGCCGTCTTCGGCGAGGAATTCGGCTATGTCGGCGCCATTTTTCTGGTGGGGCTGTATCTGGCCATCGTCGCGCGCGGCCTGGTCATCGCCGCTCGCGCGCCCACTCCGTTCGGACGGCTGATGGCCGCCACGCTGAGCCTCAATCTCTTCACCTACGTGTTCGTCAACATGGGCATGGTGTCCGGCATCCTGCCGGTGGTGGGGGTGCCGCTGCCGCTGATGAGCTATGGTGGAACGGCGCTGATCACGCTGCTGCTGGGAATGGGCATCGTGATGAGCGTGGCGACGCATCGCCAGCTCAACAAAACCTGACAGGCTAAAATATTCGTATGAATGTAATTCCGATTCTGATCGCGGCGGCCTTGGGTCTCGCGCTTGCCGGTTGCGGCAGCGCGCCCCCCGCCAAACAAGTCTCCAAGGCGCCGCAAGGTGGTGGATATTATCTGGACGATGGCCCCGAGGCCAACCCGCCGGCCGACCTGGACACCGTTCCCGATGCCGTGCCGCGCGAGGAGCCCTTGCACCGTTTTGCCAATCGCACCTATGTCGCGCTGGGCAACACCTACACACCGCAGACCAAGCGGCGCGCTCATAGCGAAGAGGGGCTGGCGTCGTGGTACGGCCGTCGTTTCCACGGCAGGAAAACTGCGTCGGGCGAGCCCTACGACATGTATGCCATGACCGCTGCGCATCCCACCCTGCCGATTCCGAGTTACGCGCGGGTCACGGCACTCAACAACGGCAAGTCCGTGGTGGTGCGCATCAACGACCGGGGTCCGTTCCACAGCAAGCGCGTCATCGATCTGTCGTATACCGCCGCCCATAAACTCGATTACCTGAAGCAGGGCAGCACGCGGGTGCGGGTGGAAAGCCTGGATTCCGCCGCATACGACACGCAGGGCGAAGCAATCCGGGAAGGGGTGTATGTCCAGCTGGGCGCATTTTCGAATGCCGAGAATGCGCAGAAACTTCGCGACCGTCTGACGCGCGAGCTTCGGATCGACCCGTCCCGCACGCGCCTGGTGCTCGACAATTCGCTGCACCGCGTCCAGCTCGGGCCGTATCCGAGCGATGAAGATGCGCATGTGGATCGTGAGCGGGTGCGGGAACGTCTCGCGCTGAATTCAGTCCTGGTCAGAGTCAATTGATTAAAGGTTTCAGGATGAAATGGATTGGGTTTGGGCTGGCGTTGCTGTTCTCCGCGTCGGCCTGGGCGGTCCCCAGCGGAATCGCGGCGCGTGCCTGGGTGCTGATCGACCAGGCAAGCGGACAGGAGCTGGCTTCGCATCAGGCCGATCTGCCGTTGGCGCCGGCGTCGCTGACGCAGTTGATGACCGCCTACGTGCTCCTGGGCGACATTCGCAAGAACAAGCTGAGCCTCGGCGAGTCGTTGACCGTGCCGGAGGCCGCGACCCAGGTCGATGGCGCGCGTGTGTTCCTCAAGGCGGGCGACCAGGTCAGCGTCGACACCCTGATGCAGGCGATGCTGGTGCATTCGGCTGGCGATGCCACGCTCGCGCTGGTGACGGCAACCGACGGCAGTGAAGCGGCATTCGTCGAACGCATGAACGGCGAAGCCGCGCGGCTCGGCATGAGCAAAACCCGTTTCAGGAACGCGACCGGACTGACCGAGCCGGGACATGCATCGAGCGCGCGCGACCTTGCCCTGCTGGGACGTGCGCTGGCACGCGACTTTCCCGAACGGCAGGCTTTCTTCAGGCAGAAGGAACTCGATTTCAGGGGCATCACCTATTACAACAGCAACCGCCTGTTGTGGCGCGACAGCACGGTGACCGGCCTCAAGGTCGGGCGCACCGCCGAGGCTGGCTACTGCATGGCGGCGTCGGCGCAACGCGGGGACCAGCAACGCATCGCCGTGGTGTTGGGGGGGCGGACCGATGCGCAGCGTACCCAGGATACGCTGCGCTTGCTGAATTACGGATTTGAAAACTTCGACAGTGTGCTGCTTTATCGTGCGCAGCAGCCGGTCAAGGTGGCCAGCCTCTATCGTGGTGCGCGTGCGTCGGTAAGCATGGGCTTTTTGCGGGACTTTCACCTGCTGTTGCCGCGTGGCGCCGCCGCTCGCGTCAAGGCCGAACTCATCACCCAGCAGCCGCTGATGGCGCCGGTTCGGCGGGGCCAGCGCCTGGGCACGCTGCGGCTGATACTCGATGGCGCCCCGCTCGGCGACTACCCGCTGGTCGCGCTGCACGATGTCTCGGTGGCGGGCGTCTTCGGTCGCGGCTGGGATTCGATCCGGCTATTCTTCGGCCAATGAACGCCTATCTGAACGGCCAGTTCCTGCCGCTTGCCGATGCGAAAATCTCGGTGCTCGACCGTGGTTTCGTCTTCGGCGACGGTGTCTACGAGTTGGTGCCGGTGTATTCGAAGAAGCCGTTCCGCCTCGACGAACACCTGCGCCGCCTGCAAGGCAGCCTCGACAACATCCGCCTCGCCAATCCGCACAGCATCGATGAATGGCGCGACCGCATCCTGCAGCTGATCGCGCTGCAGCACTTTACCGACCAATCGCTCTATATCCAGGTTACCCGCGGCACGCCTGATGAGGGGCAGCCGCCGCGCGACCACGCCTTCCCCAAGGATGTGGCGCCAACCGTGTTCATGTTCTCCCAGCCATTGGTGACGTCCACGCCCGAGCAGAAGGCGGCTGGCGTGTGCGCGGTCACCGCCGTCGACAACCGCTGGTTGCGCTGCAACATCAAGGCCATCTCGCTCCTCGCCAATATCCTGTTGCGGCAGCAGGCGATCGACGTCGAATGCGCCGAAACCGTCATGCTGCGCGACGGCTTTCTGACCGAAGGCGCGGCAAGCAACATCTTCGTGGTGAAGGATGGCGTGCTGATGACGCCGCCGCCATCCAGCCTGATGCTGACAGGCGTGACCTACGACGTGGTGCTGGAAGTCGCCGCGGCGCACGGCATCCCGCGCGAGATTCGGCCGATATCCGAGGCCGAGGTGCGCGCTGCCGACGAGTTGTGGATGACTTCGTCCACCAAGGAAATCATGGCAATCGTGAAGCTCGACGGCACCCCGGTCGGCGCCGGGGTGCCGGGTCCGCTGGCGCAGCGGATGGACGGCTTGTATCAAACCTTCAAGCAGCAGGTGATGCGCACATGAGCGAAGAAGAAACGTTGCTGGTGTTCCCCACCGACTTTCCCGTCAAGATCATGGGCGAGCGGCGCGACGACTTCGCGCAAACCATGGTCGAACTGGTGCAGCGCCACGCGCCCGATTTCAGGGCCGAAACGGTCGAGATGCGGGCGTCGAGCAGCGGCAATTACCTGTCTGTGACCTGCGTGGTGCGTGCCACGTCCAAAGCCCAGCTCGACGCGCTGTATCGCGAGATCACGTCGCATCCGTGGGTGAAGATGGCATTGTGACGGAGCGCGAAGGGCGGGCACTGATCCGCCACTTGGGGCGGGTCGAGTACGAAGCGACCTGGCGGGCGATGCAGGACTTCACTGCGCAGCGCGCGCCCGACACGCCGGACGAACTCTGGCTGCTGGAACATCCGCCGGTCTACACCCAGGGGCAGGCCGGTCGCGCCGAACACCTGATCGCCGCCACCGACATTCCCATTGTGCCGATCGACCGCGGCGGCCAGATCACCTATCACGGGCCGGGTCAGGTCGTGGCCTACGTGCTGGTCGACCTGCGTCGGCGCGGCTATGGCATCCGCGAGTTGGTGACGCGCATGGAACAGGCCGTGATCGACCTGCTGGCAGCACACGGGGTGACCGCTGCGCGCCTCGCCGGCGCGCCCGGCGTCTACGTCGACGGTGCCAAAATCGCCGCGCTCGGCCTGCGCGTGAAGCACGGCTGCACCTATCACGGCCTGGCATTCAACGTCGACATGGACCTGGCGCCTTATGCCGCCATCAATCCCTGCGGCTACGCCGGCATGCGGGTCACCCAATGCCGCGATCTCGGCGTGACGCTGACCTTGCAGCAGGCGGAGCGGGCGCTTGCTCAGGCGTTGCGGGCCACGATCTATTCTTGACTGATTTACTCGGATATTAGTATTCTTGGAACTTCTAATGGAGTGACCCGTGAGCACCGATACCCTGCCGACCGACCCCAAGCTCCTGATGCGCTCGATCATCCAGCGCATCGCCACCGGCCCCGACCTGTCCAAGAACATCAGCCGCACCGAGGCGCATCTGGGCACCAAGGCGATCATCGACAACGTCATCGATCCGGTCCAGGTGGGCATCTACTTCATCGCGCTGCGCATGAAGCGCGAGACGATGGACGAAAACCGCGGGGTGCTGGATGCGGTGCTGGAAACCACCCAGCGCGTGACCGCAGACGTCGACGAAGTGGTCGACATCGGCGATCCCTACGACGGCTACACGCGCTGCCTGCCGGCCGCACCTTTCCTCGGCCCGCTGCTGGCCGAGTTCGGCGTGCATGTGGTGAGCCACGGTCTCGACAAGGTCGGCCCCAAATACGGCGTCACCGCGCGCCACGTGCTGGAAGCCGCCGGCGTGCCGGTGAACCTGACTCCGTCACAAGCGGCCGAACGTCTGGCCGACGCGGCGATCGGCTGGACCTACGTCGATCAGGCGCAGTCCAACCCCGGCATGCACAAGCTCATTCCCCTGCGCACGCAGATGATCAAGCGCCAGGTGCTGACCACGGTCGAAGTGCTGTCCAAGCCCATCGCCGGCAAAAAGCTGACCCATTTCGTCACCGGCTACGTGCACAAGCCGTATCCGCCGGTATACGCCGACCTCGCCCGCGAAGCCGGCTTCGACACCGCATGCATCGTGCGTGGCGTCGAGGGTGGCGTGATCCCGTCGCTGCGCCAGACCGGCAAGTATTTCCACTACCACGACCGCGGCGCCGAAATCGAAGCGAGCATCGACCCGGTGGCGCTCGGGATCGACCAGCCGGTGCGTGCCGTGCCCCTGCCCGGGGCGGTTGCCGCCGACGCCGGCGAGGACGAGATCGTCGCCGCCATCGACATCAAGGCCACCGCGCACGCCGCTGCCGAGGCCGGCATTTTGGCGCTGAAGGGTGACAAGGGCGCGACCTACGATTCGCTGGTGCTGGCGGGCTCCATCGTCCTGCACCACGTCGGCCGTGCCCCCAGCGTCGCCGACGCCGCAGCGCAAATCCGCGCCGTGCTGGATTCCGGCCGCGCCGTCGCACGGGTGCAGTGATGAGCGAATCCGTTGCCATCGCCGCCGCCGACGAACTCAAGCCGGCCGAAATGAAGCGCGTCGTCGTGTCTGGCCGCAGGCTGCTCTTGTGCAATGCCGGCGGCACCCATTACGTCGTCGACGAAATGTGCAGCCACGAGGACTACTCGCTGTACCTGGGCTGCATCAAGGACGGCAAGATCAAGTGCTCGCTGCACGGCAGCTACTTCGATCTCGTCACCGGCCAGCCCACCTGCGACCCCGCCGACCAGCCGATCAGGACCTACCCGGTGAAAGTCGAGGCCGGGCAGGTATGGGTCAAGGCCTGATTATTTCCTGAGCAATTCCATGATTGCCCGGATGATTTCCGGGTGATCGAACTCGCGCCCGCCGATCGCAGTGGCGACGATGCGTCCCTGCTTGTCGACCAGGAAAGTGGTCGGCAGCCCGGCCACTTTCCAACTCTGCATGGTGTGGCTGCGGGTGTCGAGCAGGATGGGGAAGGTCGGCATCGTGTCCAACTGGCTGGTGAAGGCATCGATGGTGTCGGGGTCCTCGCCGACGTCCACCGCCAGCACAGCCAGCGGCTGGCCCTTGAATGCCCGCGACAGGCGCTCCATCGAAGGCATTTCGCGGCGGCAGGGCGGGCACCAGGTGGCCCAGAAATTGATCAGCACAACCTTGCCCTTGAGCTGAGCCAGATCGAGCGTCTTGCCGTCGAGATCCTTCAGCTTCAATGCAGGTGCAGGCTTCGGCGCCTGCATCGTCAGGCTGTGTGACAGTGGCGGCAGATCCGCAGCGTGTGCCGCTGCCGGCACGAATGCACAGCAGGCGACCAGCGCCGCGCGTAATATGTGATCACGAATTTTCATCTGCACACCTCACCTGTTCGAGTTTTCCGGAATGGGTCCTGCCGTCGGCGTGCCACACGAAGCTCAGGTCGAAATGGCCACCGCGCGGTACGCTGTAACTCGTCATCCCCTGGTTCCAGTCGCCCGGTGCAAAGACCTGGACGGCAGGAAACTGCGCCCAGGTAAACGCGATGCGCGCGGATTCGGACACGCCCTGCCGTTTCCACAGATGCTCCCACGCCACCTTGCTGCGTATGGTGCGCGGCGGCTGGTCCGCCGAAACGTAGCGCCAGTTGGCCAGGTCGTGCCAGATGGGCGCCTCGCCGATGTTGCGCACCACCGTCATGAAGACGCACTCGCGGGCGTAGCGTTCCGTCGCCTCCGGCGAAAAACCGCGCGCCAGGTAGAAGCCGCGTATCTGGTCCGGACCGATCTGGGTCAGTCGCACTTGGATGCCGCGGGTTTCGGCTTGCCAGGTGGCCAGCCCGGATTCCGGGTCGATGCCGGGCTCGGAAGCGAGGGCGGCCAGCGGCCACGCCGCCAGCAGGGTCAGGGTCAGTCGTCGCATAGGCTAAAATCTCGTTTTGAAATTCCCAACGCAGTTCCGAACACATTATGGCAGACCCCATCCAGCACAAAGGCGCCGCGAAAACCGCCCGCATCCCGATCAAGATCGTGCCGCAGCCGCGCATGCGCTTGCCGTCGTGGATTCGCGCCAAGTCGCCCAACGTGCCCAACGTCGCGCGGCTTAAAGGCATCCTGCGCGAGGCGAAGCTGCACACCGTGTGCGAGGAAGCCTCGTGCCCCAACCTGGGCGAATGCTTCGGCCACGGCACCGCGACTTTCATGATCCTGGGCGACCTGTGCACGCGGCGCTGCCCATTCTGCGACGTTGGCCACGGCACCCCGTCGCCGCCCGATGTGGACGAGCCGCGCCACCTGGCGGAAACCATTGCGCAAATGGCGCTGAAATACGTGGTGATCACCAGCGTCGACCGTGACGACCTGCGTGACGGCGGCGCCGAGCATTTCGCGCTGTGTATCGCCGCGGTGCGGGAACAGTCGCCGGCCACCCGCATCGAAATCCTCACCCCGGATTTCCGCGGCCGGCTCGACAAGGCGCTGGACATGCTCGACACCGCGCCGCCCGACGTGATGAACCACAATCTGGAAACCGTGCCGCGCCTGTACAAGGCCGCGCGCCCGGGCGCCGACTACGCGCACTCGCTGAAACTGCTGAAGGATTTCAAGCGGCGCCATCCCGATATTCCCACCAAGTCCGGCCTGATGCTGGGCTTGGGCGAAGAGGACGACGAGATCCTGCAGGTGATGCGCGACCTGCGCGCGCACGACGTCGACATGCTGACCTTGGGCCAGTACCTGCAACCCTCGCAGCACCATCTGCCGGTGCTGCGCTTCGTTACGCCGGAGCGCTTCGCCCAGTTCGAGCAGGAGGCGCTGGCGATGGGCTTCAAACATGCGGCCTGCGGGCCGATGGTGCGGTCGAGTTATCACGCCGACCAGCAGGCGGCCGGGGTCTGATCATTTCAAAAGCCGCCTGCGCGTCAGCGCCAGCGCGATGACATAACCCAGGCTGCCATAAATCAGCAGCCCGGCGACATGCAGTGCGATGTTGTCGGGCACGTTGCCGACCACCAGCGGGCGCGCCAGATCGATGGCGTGGGTCAGCGGCAGCCAGGCCGACACAGCCTGCACCGGAACGGGAAGTTGCGACACCGGGAAGAACACACCGCACAAGAGCACCATCGGCGTGATCACCAGGGTGAAGTAGTAGAGAAAGAAGTCGTAGCTCGGAGACACCGCATTCATCACCAGCCCCAGGCCGCCGAAGCAGAAGCCGACCAGCGCCACCACCGGGATGATCCACAGCGTCATCCAGAAGTTGCCGTACAGCCCAAGCCCCCAGATCACCGCCAGGATCGCCAGCCCCGACAGCAGGCTCTTCGCCACCGCCCAGGTCAGTTCGCCGAGCATCACGTCGTCGAGCGTGAGCGGCGCGTTCATGATGGCGTCCCAGGTGCGCTGCACGTGCATGCGCGAGAAGCTCGAATACAGCACCTCGAAGGTGGCGGCGTTCATCGTGCTGTAGGCCACGGTGCCGGCGGCGAGGAAGGTAAGGTAAGGCATGCCGGCCACGTCGGGCAGCAGGCTGCCGAGGCCGTAGCCCAGGCCTAGCATGTACAGCATCGGGTCAGCCAGGTTGCCGAGGATGGACGGAATGGCGAGCTTTTTCCACACCAGGTAGTTGCGGTGCCATACCGGGATGAAGCGCCATGACAGAAGGGGCAGTCGCAGATGCCTAATCACGCAGGTCCCTTCCGGTCAACTTGAGGAATACGTCTTCCAGGTTCGACGGCCGGTGCACATAGCGCAGGGTGCTCGCGTGATTCAGCGCGTCGATCACGCGATCGGCATTGTCGGTGTAGCAGAAGAGCGTCTCGCCGACGGTCTCGAAGCGCTGGCAGACTGCACTGGCGTGGGCCTGCGTCCAGGCATCCAGGCCTTCACCGAAGACTTCGACCACCGCCGGCTCGATGTGCGACTCGATCAGCGCGCGCGGCGCGCCCTCGACGACGACGCGGCCGTGGTCGAGAATCGCCAGCCGGTCGGCCAGCCGCTCGGCCTCGTCCATGAAATGCGTGGTCAGCACGATGGTCTTGCCGTCCGCGATCAGGCGCCTCAGGCCCTGCCAGATCAGGTGGCGGGCCTGCGGGTCGAGGCCGGTGGTGGGCTCGTCGAGAAACAGGATGTCGGGATCGTGCACCAGCGCGCGCGCCAGCGTCAGCCGCCGCTTCATGCCGCCCGACAGCTGCGCGATGTGCGCGTCGGCCTTGCTGGCGAGGCCGGCAAATTCCAGCAGCTGCGGCACGCGCGCGGCGATCGCGGCCTTGTCCATGCCGAAGTAGCGGCCGTAGGCGAGCAGGTTTTCGCGCACCGTAAAGTCCGGGTCGAGGTTGTCCATCTGCGGCACCACGCCAACCTTCATGCGCGCCTCGCGGGCGTGCTGCGGCACCGCGATGCCGGCCAGTTCGATGCTGCCGGCGTCGGGTTCGATCAGGCCCAGCAGCAGTCGCAGCGTGGTCGTCTTGCCGGCGCCGTTGGGGCCCAAAAGGCCGAAGCATTCGCCGCGCCGCACCTTGAGGTCGATGCCACGCACCACCTCGGTGTCGCCATAGCGCTTGGTCAGGCCGTGTACCTTCAGCACGGGCAGGCCTCCAGAAACGCCTGCTTCAGTTCCTTAAGCTTGCCGTGGAAAAAGTGGCCGGCGTCGGGAATGGTTTTCACTGCAAGCTTCTGCTGCTCCGCCCACAACTGGATCGCAGCCGGTGGGATGAGCTCGTCTGAATCGCCATAGATCACCACGGTGTCCTCGGGCACCGGGTCGAATTCGTACATGGTGACGGCTGGGGCGACCAGGATCAGCCGCGTGGCGTGCAGTTCCTGGCGCAGGCGGTGCTGCACGAAGGCGCCGAACGAGAAGCCGGCCAGCGCCCACGGCAGGCCGGGGTAACTGGCCTCGACGAAGCGCGCGACAGCGAGCAGATCATCGGTTTCGCCCACCCCGGCGTCGAATTCTCCGTCGCTCATGCCGACGCCGCGAAAGTTCGGCCGTACGCTCACCCAGCCGGCCTCGTTGGCGGCCTTGGCCAGCGTCGTCACCACCTTGTTGTCCAGGCTGCCGCCATGCAGCGGATGCGGGTGCGCCACCAGCAGCAGGCCGCGGCGGTCGGTCTCGGGGTCGTCGATCACGGTTTCCAGCTTGCCCACTGAAACCGGAATACGCAGCTTGTAACGCTTCATTGCCGCCGCGTCACTTCAACTGCAAGCGTTCGACGATGCGCCCCTGCTTGAGGTGGACGTCGAAAATTTCGTCGATATCGGATTCGTCCACATAGGTGTACCAGACGCCTTCCGGATAGACCACCAGCACGGGGCCCTCGTCGCAGCGGTCCATGCAACCGGCGCTGTTGATGCGGCACTTGCCTTCGCCGTTGAGGTTGGCGTGCTTGACCTTCTTCTTCAGGTAGTCGCGCATCTGCTGGCCTCCTGCAGCGCCGCAGCACTTGGCGCCGTCGTCGCGCTGGTTGGTGCAGAAAAACACGTGGTGCTTGAAATGGGGATCAGTCATTCGAAAATTCCGTGGATTTAAGGGCGTTGCCGTGCGCTTTCTCGACCGGGTATTTTCGCGCATTGAGCGCCAGTTTGTCGGCGGCGGCATCGAGCAGGTCGATATCCAGCACATCGGCCAGCCGGGTCAGGTAGATCAGCACGTCGGCGATTTCCTGGCGCACCGCTTCGCGCTGGTCGCCGCTCAGTTGCCGGCTTTGCTCCGGGGTCAGCCACTGGAAGGGTTCCAGAAGCTCCGCCGCCTCGACGGAAAGCGCCATCACCAGGTTCTTGGGGTTGTGGTAGCGTTCCCAGGCACGCGCCTCGGCAAACTCGCGGATGCGCCGGCGCAGGGTGTCGAGGCTGTCGATGGCATGAGGGTCCATGGGGCGCATGATACCGCGCCAGGCGACGGACTTACGACAGCCGTGTCGGCGCCTCAACGTTCGTGGATGTTGGCTCATCGAGGCGAGCCCTTTTGAATCAAGGCTGCCGCCCGTTTAAGGGTTTGGCCTGCTGATTGCTTGCAGTCTATGGAGATGAAGCTAGTTTTTAAGTCGGTCTGGCATAATGCTGGCGAACTAACCGAATATATAAAGGAGGGTGGACATGTTCACGATCAGGAAACAACTCGCATGTGCGGGCGTGGTATTGAGTGTGGTCGCTCTGGCAGGCTGCTCCAACACGCCGACCTACCCCCCCGCGCCCGTCTTGGCTGATCCCCCCGTGCCGGTGGACGCGCGGATAAGTGGCTGGAACTACCTGCTTGGCCCTGGCGACTCGGTCAACGTGTTCGTCTGGCGCAACCCCGAAGTATCCGGAAGTTTCCCGATCCGTCCCGACGGCAAGATGACCATGAATTTGATCGAGGACCTGCAGGCTGCCGGCAAAACGCCCACCCAACTGGCGCGTGATATCGAAAAGGCCCTGTCCAAATACATCCAGGAACCCATCGCCACCGTCATCGTGGCTGGCGGCATCGGCCCCTACAACCAGCAAATCCGGGTGCTGGGCGAGGCTTCCGAGCCGAAGGCGATGGGATATCGCGAAGGGATGAGCCTGGTCGATGTGATGATTGCCGTGGGCGGACTGTCCGATTTCGCCGATGGCAACAAGGCGTATATCTCGCGCATCGTCAAGGAAGATGGCACGCGCGTCCAACTGGGCGTGCGGCTCGAGGACTTGATCCGCGGCGGCGACAGCACTGCCGCCGTGGAAATTCGCCCGGGCGATGTGCTGGTCATTCCAGAAAGCCTGTTCTGATCTTCTCGGCACCGCCCATGGGCGGTGCGTCTGTTTTGATGGGGTAGACAATCCGCATGGATCAAGTGCTGCAACAAATTCTGGGATATGCCAAGGCCGCCTGGCGGCGGCGCTGGTGGGGTGTGGTGGTGGCCTGGCTGGTATGCATCGTCGGCTGGACCTGGGTGATGATGATCCCCGATCGCTATGAAGCGTCGGCGCGCGTCTATGTGGACACACAGAGCCTGCTTGGGCCGCTATTGTCCGGATTGGCGGTTCGGCCCAATGTCGAGCAGCAGATCAAGCTGATGACGCGTCAGCTGGTCAGCCGGCCGACGCTGGAAAAAGTCGCGCGCATGACCGATCTGGACGTCAGGGCCAAAACGCCGGAGCAGACCGAGGCCATGCTGAACGACTTGGCCAGCAAGATCTCGATCGCTGACGCCGGCCGCGAAAACCTCTACACCATCAGCTATCAGGATCCCAACGCCGATCTTGCCAAGAAAGTCGTGCAGTCCTTGCTGACCATCTTCGTGGAAACCAGCCTCGGCAAGACCCGCCAGGACATTTCCAGTTCGGCGCGCTTCATCGAAGAGCAGCTGCAGCAATACCAGCAAAAACTGACGGATGCGGAAACTGCGCTGACCGAATTCAAGCGCAAAAACATCGGCATGATGCCGGGGCAGGGTGGCGGCTACTACGCCAAACTGTCCGAAACCGCGGGGCTGCTGCGCCAGGCTCAGCTGGACCAGCAGGAAGCTGTCAATCGCCGCAACCAGCTCAGGCGTCAGTTGGAGGATGAGGAGCCCGAACTCAACGCCGCCGCGGCTGCGGTCTCGACCCACAGCGAAATCGATGCCCGCATCCAGGCGCTGGAAAAGCAGATGGATCAACTGCGCCTGCAATACACCGACCTGCACCCCGACATCCAGTCGACCAAGCGTCTGATCGAAAAGTTGGAAGCCCAGAAGAAAATCGACCTGGCTGGCGGCAAGGTTGACCCGGCAGGCGCCAAGATCCAGAACCCGGTCTACCAGCAACTCACCATCGCCATCGCCGAGGCGGACGCCACCGTATCGGCGCTGGGTGCGCGCGTGGCCGAATACCAGCGCCGCTACAATGACCTGCGCAACGCTTCCAACATGATTCCCCAGGTGGAGCAGGAATACACCCAGCTGATGCGCGATTACGATGTTTATCGCCAGAACTACGACACCCTGCTGAAGCGTCGCGAGTCGGTCACCATGTCGGGCGAGGTCGAAAGCAAAACCGACACCGTTGATTTCCGGGTGATCGATCCGCCCTTCGTGCCCAGCCATCCGGCGTTCCCCAACCGCCCGCTGCTGCTGTCGCTGGTGACGCTTGGCGGGCTGGTCGCCGGTATCGCCGTCGCCTTCCTGCTGAGCCAATTGCGCCGCACCGTCACCGACCGTCGCGTCCTGCGCGAACTCACCGGTCTGCCGCTGTTGGGCGCCGTGGCACGGGTGGAGACTGACGAAACCCGGCGCCGCAAGCGCAAGGGCCTGCTGACCTATCTGGCAGCACTCGGCAGCCTGATTGCCGCCTATGGCGGCGTGATGGTCCTGCAACTGGTCATGTCGCGTGCGGGCTAGGAGAAGCCATGAGCATTATTGAAAAAGCAGCTGGCAAGATCGGCGCCGGTGGTTCTCAGCAAGCGCCTTCCCCGGTGGGAGAAAATGCCCCCGAACAAAAGGCCAGCATGATCGAGAACGCGCTCAACAAGCAGCGGAGTTCCAGCCATTCCGCCCCCTTCGTCGCAACCCCGGTCGAGCCGATGTTCAATGAGCCGGATGCCCTTGCGATGGAAGGCGGCAGCCAGGTGCAGTCGATCAATCTCGCGCGCCTGCACCGCATGGGTGTGGTCGCGCCGGATGCCGAGAAGAGCCAGATCGCCGAAGAGTTCCGCATCATCAAGCGCCCGCTGATTGCCAACGCCTTCGGCCAGGGCGCCGCGCGGGTCAAGAACGGCAACCTCATCATGGTCACCAGTTCGCTGCCGGGTGAAGGCAAGAGCTTCTGCGCCATCAATTTGGCCATTTCGATGGCGATGGAAATGGACCGCACGGTGCTGCTGATCGATGCCGACGTCGCCAAGCCGCGCATCCCCGAATACCTTGGCATCCATGCCGACAAGGGCCTGCTCGACGTGCTGCAGGACAAGGATCTGAAACTGTCCGACGTGCTAATCAAGACCGATATCGCTAAGCTCACCGTGCTTCCGGCCGGCCGCACCTACAAGCGTGCCACCGAACTCCTGGCCAGCGCCGCCATGACCCGCCTGGTCGAGGACATCGGCAACCGCTACCCCGATCGCATCATCTTGTTCGATTCGCCGCCGCTGCTGGCGACCAGCGAGTCGAGCGTGCTGGCCACCCACATGGGGCAGATCGTCATGGTGGTGGAAGCCGAAAAAACCTCGCAGGATGCCGTGCGCGAGGCGCTCAGCCACATCCAGTCATGCGAAGTGGTGGGCATGCTGCTGAACAAGACCACGCCGACCCCGGGCGCTGATTATTACTATGGCTACTATGGCAGCTACGGCAAGTAAGCCTCGCCTTTACTGCCACACGAAGCTGGCTGGCGCGTTGAGCGTTTTGATGGCGGCTGGCCTTGCATCGTCCGCGCAGGCCCTCGACTGGCGCTTCGAACCCAGCGTCGGCGGGTCCGCCACTTTCACTGACAACGTCAACCAGAGTTCGGACGATCAGGAAAGCGCGCTCATCCTGACCGTGACTCCGGGCTTCACCCTGCAATCCCAGGGTTCGCGACGGGTCGAGGCCACCATGAGCTACTACCTGACCGGTGTGACGCGCTTCGGCGGGAGCGACGACAACGATCTCAATCACAACCTGAACGCCACCGGCTATGCCGAGCTGGTCGAGGATTTCCTGTTCATCGATGCCAGCGCGCGGATTTCCCAGGAGCTCATTTCACTGCTGGGTTCTCCGGCCGATGCCACGATCAACAGCAGCAACCGCGCCACCGCCGGCAGCTATTCAATCAGCCCCTATATCCAGAAGCGCTTCGGCACGTTCGCCGATGCCGAGGCGCGCTATACCCTGTCCGGCGCCCTCTTCGAAGACGATGTGGCATCCAACCTGGTGAGCAATGAGTTCAGGGCGTCGCTCGACAGCGGTAGCCGCTTCAACAACCTGAGTTGGGGGCTGGACTATTCATATCGGGATGTCGTGGACAAGGACAGCACCTCGACTCAGGGAACGACCTATCTCTGGGTCTGCGGTTCGAGTCTCATCCAGACGGCGTCCCCCATTGCGCCCCAACCCGGTTGTACACTGGTGGACGTTCAAGCAGGACTGGGCCCAGGACTCGGCGGCGATACCAGCTATGTTTATGAACGCGCTAACCTTTCACTGGGCTATGCGCTGACCCGAAAATTCCGTCTGATCGGCAATGTCGGGCATGAATGGATCACCTACGATAACGACATCGCTGCGGCCAATGACCGTGACGACCCCCTCTGGAACGCAGGTTTTACCTGGTTGCCTTCGCGCCGCACCACCTTCGAGGCCACAATTGGCCAGCGCTTCTTCGGCGACACCTACAGTCTTTCGGCAAGTTACCGTACCCGCACCTCGACTTGGAGTGCGAGCTATGTCGAGGATGTCAGCGATATTTCGCAAGCGACGCTGACCGAGGGAACGACGTATCTATGGGTCTGCGATGGAAATTTCGTCCAAACCTTGTTCCCCATAGCGCCCGACCCCGGCTGTGTATTGGCGGGCGGCCAAGCAGGACTGATCCCCAGCCTCGCCGATGGCCTGTATGTGTCGAAAACCATGCGAGCCGGGGTGAGCTGGGGCATCAGGAAAGTGACGTATTCGATCAACGCCTTCGACACCCGCCGGCTCTACTTGCTGCAGGACGACGCCGAGGATCGCAGCCAGGGCATTAATGCAGGGTTGAGTTATCGGCTGGACCCGCTCACCCGTATGTACGGCAACCTGCAGTTGGCATGGACTGAGAATCCGGCGATCCTCTCCGGCCTGACGTTCGACCGCGAGGACGAACTCCTGACCTTTACCCTGGGGGTCAACCATGAGTTCGGCCGCGACCTGACCGGGGCGCTGACGTATCGGCACTACCAGCGGGATTCGAACGACCCGATAGCCGAGTACACGGAGAACAACATCACGGCCTCGGTCAACATGCGCTTCTGACCGATCTGCCGCCAAGGCATGGCCCTTGCTGGTCAATGATCAGGCGAGCCGGCCACTTAAAGACAACGGAACGTTCATGTACGAAGACTATTACCGCTTTAGCGCCAAGCCTTTCCAGCTCAACCCCGACCCGCGTTTTTTCTTTGGTTCCAAGGGACACAAGCGGGCGATGGCGTATCTGGACTACGGCCTTTCGCTGGGCGAGGGCTTCATCGTCATCACCGGAGAGGTCGGCGCGGGCAAGACCACGCTGGTGCGCAACCTGTTCAGCAAGGTCGACGCCCACAACCTGATCGCCGCGCAACTGGTGTCGACCCAGCTCGATGCCGAGGACACCCTGCGCAGCGTTGCTGCCTCGTTCGGCCTGCAGCACGAAGGCCTCACCAAATCTGCGCTGCTGAAAAACCTCGAAGATTTCCTGATCGCAGCCACCCGCCAGGGCAAGCGTGCGCTGCTGGTGGTCGACGAGGCGCAGAACCTCACCCCGCGTGCGGTCGAGGAATTGCGGATGCTGTCCAACTACCAGAACAACGAGCGCTCGCTGATTCAGACCTTTCTGCTGGGCCAGCCCGAATTCCGCGGCATCCTGCAAAGCCCCGACATGCAGCAGCTTCGTCAGCGCGTGGTGGCCTCCTACCATCTGGGACCGATCGATGCGGACGAGACCCGCGGCTATATCGAGCACCGCCTGCGCACCGTCGGCTGGCAGGGCGCCCCCACCTTCGATGCGGAAGCCTTTGCCGCGCTGCACCACTTTGCAGGCGGCATCCCGCGCCGCATCAACACCACCTGCGACCGCCTGCTGCTGTTCGGGTTTCTCGAAGAGAAGACCCATTTCGGCGAAGCCGAGGTCACCGAAGTCATCGCCGACCTGAAGAACGAAGTCGCGCACCAGGATTTCCATGGCGCCACCGGCACCCATGGCGGCGCCGTCCAGGGCGGCATGCTGCACCAAGAGGATTCCCCGCTGCTGACCCAGCGCATCGACCAGCTGGAGCGCTCGGTCAACCGCATCCTGCCCATCGTCCGCAAGATTCTCTACACCGTCAGCGAGCAGAAGACGGCGGTAGACGAAGACGCGACGCCCGACACGCGCGAAAACACGAATTAAGGTTGTCCATGACCCAGGTTCTATGCGTCGCGGGCGCCCGCCCCAACTTCATGAAAATCGCTCCGGTGATGGCCACGCTGGCCGAAACCGGCATTGCCGCGCAG
Source organism: Thiobacillus sp. (assembly GCA_011391285.1). The sequence goes on along the minus strand of JAABQU010000255.1, from coordinate 21,112 downwards.
CTGCTGCACACCGGCCAGCACTACGATGCGGCGATGAGCGACAGCTTCTTTGCCGACCTCGGCATCCCACCCCCGGATCATCACCTTGAAGTCGGTTCCGGCAGCCATGCGGTGCAGACCGCCGAGGTGATGAAGCGCTTCGAGCCGGTGCTCGAAAGCGTGCAGCCCAGGGCCGTGCTGGTGGTGGGCGACGTCAACTCCACCATCGCCTGCGCGCTGGTGGCCGCCAAGCGTGGCGTGCGCGTGATCCACGTCGAAGCCGGCCTCAGGAGCTACGACCGCGGCATGCCGGAAGAAATCAACCGCGTGCTCACCGACCAGATTTCCGACCTGCTGTTCATCACCGAAAAAAGTGCGCTGGCCAACCTCGTGCGCGAAGGCATCGATCCCGCACGCGTCGAATTCGTCGGCAACGTGATGATCGATACCCTCTACCGCAATCTCGAACGCGCGCTGCCGGCGAGCCAGACCCTCGGCACCAAGCTGGCGCAGTACGCGGTCCTGACCCTGCACCGGCCGTCCAACGTCGACGACCGCGCCACGCTCGCCGCGCTGCTCGACGTGGTAGCCGAAATCAACCGCAGCCTGCCGGTGGTGGTGCCGCTGCATCCGCGCACCCGCGGCAACATCGAGAAGTTCGGCTTCACCGCCAAACTCGACGGCCTGCACATCCTGCCGCCGGTGGGATACCTGGAAATGCTCGGCCTGATGCGCGAGGCCAAGCTGGTGCTCACCGACTCCGGCGGCATCCAGGAAGAGACCACCGCGCTCGGCGTGCCCTGCCTCACCCTGCGCGACAACACCGAGCGTCCGATCACCCTGACCGAAGGCACCAACACCCTGGTCGGCCCCAACCCCGATGCCATTCGGCTTGCGTTCAACGAGGTGATGGTGGGCGGCGGCAAGGCAGGCCGCATTCCAGAATACTGGGACGGCCGCGCGGCCATGCGCATCGCGCACACGCTGAAAGCCTGGCTGCCGCAGCAGAAAGGCACGAGGGCGGTCTGAATGGCAAAAATCCGGAACGCCATGTCGATCGACGTCGAGGATTACTTCCAGGTCTCGGCCTTCGCGCCGCACATTCGCCGTGAAGACTGGGACAGCCTGCCATGCCGGGTCGAGCGCAACGTCGACATTATTCTGGGCCTGCTCGACGAGGCCGACGCCAAGGCCACCTTCTTCACCCTGGGATGGATCGCCGAACGCTACCCGCAGGTGGTGCGCAGCATCGTCGACAATGGCCACGAACTCGCCAGTCACGGCTACGGCCACCAGCGCGCGTCTGATCTCACCCCGGCCGAATTCCGCGATGACATCACCCGCGCCAAGCGCATCCTCGAAGACCTTGGCGGCGTTGGGGTGCGCGGCTACCGCGCACCCAGCTTCTCCATCAACCACCACAACTGGTGGGCGGTCGCGGAACTGGAAAACGCCGGGTATGAGTACAGTTCCAGCATCTATCCGGTCAAGCACGACCACTACGGCATGCCCGATGCGCCGCGTTTTCCCAACCGCCCCAATGGCGAGGGCGGCATTCTCGAACTGCCGCCGACCACGCTGCCGCTGTTCGGGCGCAACCTCCCTGCCGCCGGCGGAGGCTGGTTCCGTCTGTTGCCCTACACGTTGTCGCGCTGGATGCTGAATCGCGTGCATGCCCAGGACCAGTCGCCCTGCATGTTCTATTTCCACCCGTGGGAACTCGACCACGAGCAACCGCGCCAGGCCGGAATTTCCGCGAAAACGCGCTTCCGTCATTACGTCAATTTGAAACGTATGCCCGGCAGACTGCGCAGTTTGCTGAACGATTTCGAATGGGATCGCGTCGACCGCGTATTCCTTCCCTGAATGTGAACATGCAGGCCGAACCTCTCGCCATGCCCGATGCCGTCGCAGCCGACGTCATGGTTCGCCCGCTGGAATCGGATGATGCCGGGCGCTGGGACGCCTACGTCAATGCCCACCCGGATGCGACCTTTTTCCACCGCGCCGGCTGGAAGCGCGTCATCGAGGAGGCGTTCGGCCACCGCACGCATTTCCTGCTGGCCGAGCGTGGCGGCGAGGTGGTGGGCGTGCTGCCGCTGGCCGAGATCAAAAGCCGGCTGTTCGGACACGGTCTCGGCTCGCTGCCGTTCTGCGCCTACGGCGGCATCCTTGCCGACCATGACGTGGCCTACCGTGCGCTCGACGAGGCGGCCCAGGCGCTTGCCCGGAAACTCGGGGTCGGCGCCCTCGAATACCGCAACCAGACCGCCCAGCATGCGCACTGGCCGACCAAGGACCTGTACGTCACCTTCAAAAAGGCCATCGAGTCCGAGATCGAGGCCAACATGAACGCCATCCCGCGCAAGCAGCGCGCGATGGTGCGCAAAGGCATCAAGGCCGGTCTCGTCAGCGAGATCGATGCCGACACCACGCGTTTCTTCGAGGCCTATTCGGCCAGCGTACATCGCCTGGGCACCCCGGTGTTTTCGCGCAAGTTCTTCCGCCTGCTGAAGGACGCATTCGGCGACGACTGCGAAGTCCTGACCATCACCCTCGACGGCAAGGTGATCTCGAGCGTGATGTCGTTCTACTTCCGCGACGAAGTGCTGCCGTATTACGGCGGCGGGGTGGACGCCGCGCGCGCGGTGGCCGGCAACGATTTCATGTACTGGGAACTGATGCGGCGCGCCTGCGAGCGCGGTCTGAAGGTGTTCGATTTCGGCCGCAGCAAGCGCGGCACCGGTTCGTTCGACTTCAAGAAGAACTGGGGCTTCGAACCGACCCCGCTGTACTACGAATACTGTTTGGTAACCGACAGCGAAGTCCCCGAAATCAATCCGCTCAATCCCAAATACCGCCTGTTCATCCTGGCCTGGAAAAAGATGCCGCTGGCGCTCGCCAACGTCATCGGGCCGCATATCGTGAAGAATCTGGGATGAGCAAGGAAGGCCTGCTGTTTCTTGCGCATCGCATTCCATACCCGCCCAACAAGGGCGACAAGATCCGTTCGTTTCATCTGCTGCGGCATCTTTCCGCGCGCTATTACATCCACCTCGGCGCCTTCGTCGATGACCCCGACGACTGGCAGTACCGCGACACGCTCAAGCCGTTTTGCGCGTCGATCAAACTGTTGCCGCTGAATCCGCGCCGCGCCAGACTGGCGAGCCTGGCCGGCCTGTTGACCGGCGAGGCCCTGACGCTGCCGTATTACCGCAACCGTGAACTCGCCCGATGGGCCGATGGGCTGGCCGCCTCCGGCACGGTGACGCGCGGCGTCGCCTTTTCCTCGGCGATGGCGCAGTTCATGCCGGCTGGTCTTGCCCGCCGCGTGCTCGACATGGTCGATGTCGATTCCGACAAGTGGACGCAATATGCGCCGACGCAGCGCTGGCCGCTGTCGTGGGTATATGCGCGCGAAGGCCGCAAACTGGCCGAATGGGAAGCGCGGGTGGCACAGGATTTCGACGCGACCCTGCTGGTATCGAATGACGAAGCGGCCTTGCTGCAGCAGCGCGTGCCGCAGGCCAAAAACAAAATCGGCGCCTTCGAAAATGGCGTCGATGCCGACTATTTTTCTCCCGCGCGCGACTATCCGAATCCATACGCCTCCGACGTCCGGGGCGTGGTGTTCACAGGCGCCATGGACTACTGGCCCAATATCGACGCCGTCACCTGGTTTGCCGATCGCATCTTCCCGGCCGTGCGCGAAGCCGTGCCATCCGCGCAGTTCACCATCGTCGGCAGCCGCCCCACAGAAGCCGTTGTTTCGCTGGCGCGCCAGCCCGGCGTCATCGTCACCGGCAGCGTGCCCGATGTGCGGCCGTGGATCGCCCACGCCGCCTGCGCCGTGGCGCCGCTGCGCATCGCGCGCGGGGTGCAGAACAAGGTGCTCGAAGCGATGGCGATGGCGCGACCCGTCGTCGCCAGCGCCCAGGCTGCCGAAGGCATCCGCGCCGAAGCCGGGCGCGACTTCATCCTGGCGCAGGGCGAAGCCGACTTCGCTCAGGCTGTCATCGCCCAATTGCAGACTGCCGGCACCCCTGCAGCCGCGCGCGACTGCATCCTGAAAAATTACGACTGGACCCGCAATCTGCGCGCCATCGACCCGCTGTTCGAACCGGCGCCTGCCGCCCAACCCGTTCTGGAGGCCTGCCCCGCATGAGCGCTTTGCCCGAGACCTTGCCGGCCGCTCCAAGCGGGTCGTGGCGACTGCCCGGCGCGCTGACCCTTGGCGTGCTGCTGATCCTGGTTGGCGTGTTCTGGCCGACCTTCTACTCGATGGCCGAAATCTGGGAGCGCTCGGAAACCTTCACCCACGGCTATCTCATTTTCCCCATCAGCGCCTGGCTGATCTGGCGCAATCGCGCCGAACTGGCGCAGGTGCAGCCGCGCCCCGACCTGCGCGGCCTGATCCTGCTGGCCGCCGCCGGCGCGGGCTGGCTGTTGGCCGACGCCGGCAGCGTCAACGTGGTCGCGCAATACGCCTTGATCTTCATGCTGATTGCAGTGGTGTGGACGCTGCTCGGCTGGGCCTTCGTGTGGGCGGCCTTTTTCCCCCTGATGTTCCTGCTGTTCGCCGTGCCGGTGGGCGAATTCCTGATCCAGCCGCTGATGGGCGTCACCGCCGATTTCACCGTGGCGTTGCTGCAGGCAACCGGCATTCCGGTGTACCGCGAAGGCACCTTTTTCAGCATTCCCAGCGGCGACTGGTCGGTGGTCGAGGGTTGTTCCGGCCTGCGCTACCTCATCGCCTCGGTCACCCTCGGCGTGCTGTATGCCTATCTCACCTACCGCTCGTGGAAGCGCCGCCTGCTGTTCTCGATTGCCGCCATCATCGTGCCGATTCTCGCCAACAGCGGGCGCGCCTACATGATCGTGATGATCGCCCACCTGTCCGACATGAAGCTGGCGCTGGGCGTCGACCATTACATCTATGGCTGGGTGTTCTTCGGCATCGTCATGCTGCTCCTGTTCTGGGTCGGCAGCTTCTGGCGCGAAGACGACCAGCCGGCGCCCAGCCAGCGCCAAGCCGTTTCAGGCCCTGGGCGCGCACGGTCGATTCTGCCGGTGGCGCTTGCCGCGCTGATCGTCGCCGGCCTGTGGCCTGCCTATGCCGGCTGGCTGAAGGCCCGCCCGCTGCCCGACATGCCTGCCTTGCAGGTCGAGGCGCAGGGCGGCTGGCAACCCGACGAAGCCTTCACCACCTGGGTGCCGCATTGGGTCGGTGCCGATCGCCAGTTGCGCCAGCCTTATGCGCAGGCTGGCCGCAACGTGCTGCTGGAACTCAATTACTACGTGACCCAGCGCCAGGATGCCGAACTCATCAACTCGCAGAACTTCATGATCCGGCAGAAAGACCCGTCGTGGTCGAACGTCGGTGAAAGCATTGCCACGGTGGAAATCGACGGCCTGACGCGGCAGGTGCGGCAGGCCAAGCTGCGCGGCGGCGACGGCCAGCGCCTGCTGGTATGGCAGTGGAACCTGATCAACCAGCAGCCCATGGTCAGCGATCACAAGGCCAAGCTGGTGCTCGCGCTCGACCGTGTGCGGATGAAACGCGACGACGGCCTGTCGGTGCTGATCGCCACCCCCTACGACGAAACGGAGCTCGCGGCCGCCGCCGCGACCCTGGCGCGCTTCGCCGCCGACATGGAGCCTGCGATCGGCCGGACGCTCGACCAGGTCGACGGGCAGTGACCGCACACATCGTCCATATCGTCCACCGCTTCGATACCGGCGGCATGGAAAACGGCATGGTCAATCTGTTCAACACCCTGTCGCCGGACCGCTATCGCCACACCGTGGTGGCGCTCACCGACTACAGTGATTTCCGCCATCGCATCACCGCGCAGCAGGTCGATTTCCATGCGCTCGATCGCGCGCCGGGACATGGCCTTGGCTGGACGGTCCGCTTGTGGAAGCTGCTGCGCCAGCTCGAGCCCGACCTCGTGCATACCCGCAACCTGGCCGCGCTGGAAGCGCAGTTCGTCGCCGCTGCAGCCGGCATCCGCGCCACCGTGCATGGCGAGCACGGGCGCGACGTCTTCGACCTGTATGGGCAGAACTGGAAATACAACCTGCTGCGCCGGGCCGCCCGGTCCTTCGTGTCGAACTACATTGCCGTCAGCCGGGACCTGGCGACCTGGCTGCGCCTGGCCATCCGCGTGCCGGCGCGCAGGGTCCACCAGATCTACAACGGCGTCGACAGCGACACCTTCCATCCCCGCGAAGGCACTCGCCCCGATATCCTGCCGCCCGGATTCGCCGATGGCGAGACCGTGGTGTTCGGCTCGGTCGGGCGCATGGCCGAGGTCAAGGATTACCCCATGCTGGTACGCGCCTTCATCCACCTGGTGCAGCGGCAGCCCGACCAGGCCGGACGCGCGCGCCTGGTCATCGTCGGCGAAGGTCAGACGCGGCAGGCCTGTCAGCATCTCCTCGACGAAGCCGGCATGGCGAATCTGGCCTGGCTGCCGGGCGAGCGCCACGATATCGCCGAGGTCATGCAGGCTTTGGACGTCTTCTTGCTGCCGTCCAGAAACGAGGGCATTTCCAATACCATTCTGGAAGCGCTGGCGAGCGGCCTGCCGGTGATCGCCACCGCGGTGGGCGGCAATGTCGAACTGGTGGAGGATGAGGTCAACGGCGTGCTGGTCAAGGCCGGCGATGCAGAAGACATGGCACAGGCCTTGCTCGGTTATTTGCAATCGCCCGCCCGCATCGCCGAGCACGGCCAGCAGGCGCGGATGTATGCCGAGCAGCGCTTCAGCATACCCACCATGGCCGAGGCGTATAGCACGGTCTACGAACTGACCTTGGAAGGAAAGTGATGACAGCGAGCCGTCAACGAAACCGGGATGTCGACATGCACCTCCCTGCAGGCGCGACGTCCTCACCGCGGTTGTCCGCACCGCGCCACCGCCAGCATTCGGTGCGGAGGCGAGTCCCCTGCAACGCCCACAACCTCCCCCGAACCTGAATCTATGTGCGGCATAACCGGCATTTTCGACACCCAGGGCAGCAGCGAGATTTCTCGCGAGCTGCTCGATCGCATGAACGAGACCCAGTTTCATCGGGGTCCGGACGAAGGCGGCCTGCACCTCGAGCCGGGCGTCGGCCTCGGCCATCGCCGCCTCTCCATCATCGACCTGTCCACCGGCCAGCAGCCGCTGTTCAACGAGGATGGCTCGGTCGTCGTCGTGTTCAACGGCGAAATCTACAACTTCCAGGAACTGGTGCCCGAGCTGATGGAGCTCGGCCACATCTTCCGCACCCATTCCGACACCGAAGTCATCGTCCACGCCTGGGAAGCGTGGGGCGAAGCCTGCGTCGAACGATTCCGCGGCATGTTCGCCTTCGCACTGTGGGACCGCAAGCAGGAAACCCTGTTCGTGGTGCGCGACCGCTTCGGCGTCAAACCCTTGTATTACGCTTTCCTCGACAGCGGCGAGTTCATTTTCGGCTCCGAGCTGAAGTCCCTGATGGCGCACCCGGGCCTGGCGCGCGACATCGATCCGCTGGCGGTCGAGGAATACTTTGCCTACGGCTATGTGCCCGAGCCGCGCACCATTTTCAAGCGTGTCTGCAAGCTGTCGCCCGGTTTCAGCCTCACCTTGAAGCGCGGCGAGGCGCGTGCGTTGCCGAAGCAATATTGGGACATGCCGTTCACGCCGGTAAGGGTTACGGACGAGGCTGCCGCGATGGACGAACTGGTCTCGCGCCTGCAGGAATCGATCCGCCTGCGCATGATCGCCGACGTCCCGCTGGGCGCCTTCCTTTCCGGCGGCGTCGATTCCAGCGCGGTGGTGGCGATGATGGCCACGCAGTCGAAGAGCCCGGTGAACACCTGCTCGATCGGCTTTGACGACCCGGCCTTCAACGAAATCGAGTTTGCCCAGCAGGTCGCCGACCGCTACCACACCCGCCATCACGTCGAGACCGTCGCCGCCGACGATTTCAGCCTGGTCGACAAGCTTGCCGGGGTCTACGATGAGCCCTACGCCGACTCTTCTGCGCTGCCGACCTACCGGGTCTGCGAACTGGCGCGCAAGCACGTGAAGGTCGCGCTCTCCGGCGACGGCGGCGACGAACACTTCGCCGGCTACCGGCGCTACCGCTGGTTCCGCTACGAGGAGCGCATGCGTGCCGTGATGCCGCTGGCATTGCGCCGTCCATTGTTCGGTGCGCTCGGCAAGTTGTATCCCAAGGCGGACTGGGCGCCGAAAGTCTTCCGCGCCAAGACCACCTTCGAGGCACTGGCACGCGACACCGTCGAAGGCTATTTCCACGGCGTCTCGCTGCTGTCCGATGCGCAGCGGCGCCAGCTTTTTTCGCCGTCGTTCAAGCGCGAACTGCAGGGATACCAGGCGGTGGAGGTGCTGCGCCGCCACGCCGCCGTCGCCCCCACCGACGATCCTCTGTCGCTGGTGCAGTACCTCGACATGAAAACCTATCTCGTCGGCGACATTCTCACCAAGGTCGATCGCGCCAGCATGGCGCACGCGCTGGAAGTGCGCGAGCCGTTGCTGGACCACGAACTGATGGGCTGGGTTTCCGGCCTGCCGGTTGACCTGAAGCTGCGCGGCACCGAAGGCAAATATCTGCTGAAGAAAGCGATGGAACCCTATCTGCCGAACGACGTGCTCTACCGCAAGAAAATGGGCTTTTCCGTCCCGCTCGCAGCCTGGTTCCGCGGCCCGCTCGCCGCCACCATTCGCAGCGTCGTGCTGGGCGAGCGCCTGGCCGCCGCCAGCATGTTCAACCAGGATTTCCTGCGCGAAGTCGTCGAAGCCCACCAATCCGGCCGCCGTGACTATTCCGTGATCCTGTGGACGGTGTTGATGTTCGACGCCTTCCTCGGGCAGGTGCTGGGCATGGACGAAGCGGAACGGCAGGCAGCATGAAAATCCTCCACGTCTTCGACCACACCCTGCCGCTGCATTCCGGCTACACCTTTCGCAGTGCGGCCATCCTGCGCAACCAGCGCAAGCTGGGCTGGGAGACCTATCACCTGTCCGGCCCCAAGCAGATCAACTGCACCGTCACGGAAGAGGACGCCGACGGCCTGCATTTCTACCGCACCCCCAAGCCAAGCGGCCTGCTGGCCAGACTCCCCGGTGGCGACCCCTTTGCGGTGATGAGCGTGATCGAAAAACGCCTGCTGGCCTTGGCGAAAAAACTCCAGCCCGACATCATCCATGCCCATTCGCCGGTGCTCGACGCCGTGCCGGCCATCCGGGTCGGCCGAAAGCTGGGCATCCCTGTCGTTTATGAAATCCGCGCCTTTTGGGAAGACGCCGCAGTCGATCACGGCAGCACCCAGGAAGGCAGCCTGCGCTACAAGCTCACCCGCGCGCTGGAAACCTGGGCGGTGAAAAATGCCGACGCCGTTACCGTCATCTGCGAAGGCCTGCGAAAGGATCTGGCCGCGCGCGGCATCCCGGCGAACAAGATCACCGTCATCCCCAACGCCGTCGACGTCGAACAATTCGAAATGGGCGGCAGGCCCGACCCCGCACTCAAAATGAAGCTCGGACTGGGCACCAGCCGCGTGCTCGGCTTCATCGGCTCGTTCTACGCCTACGAAGGGCTTGATCTGCTGATCGCGGCCTTGCCGTCCATCGCGAAGCAAATGCCCGACGTCAAGGTGCTGCTGGTCGGCGGCGGGCCGCAGGATGCCGCACTGAAGCGGCAGGTGATGACGCTCGACCTGATGGACCGCGTGATCTTCACCGGCCGCGTGCCGCACGCTGACGTGAACCGCTACTACGATCTGGTCGACGTGCTGGTCTATCCGCGCCACCCGATGCGCCTGACCGAACTGGTCACCCCGCTGAAGCCGCTGGAAGCCATGGCACAGGGCAGGCTGATGGTGGCGTCCGATGTCGGCGGCCACAAGGAACTGATCCAGGACGGCAAGACCGGCGTGCTGTTCCACGCCGGCAACGCGGGCGATCTCGCCAGCAAGGTGGTGGGGTTGCTCAAGTACGAAGAGGGCTGGGAACGAATGAGAAAGAACGGCCGCCAGTTCGTCGAAACGGAGCGCAACTGGGCCGCCAGCGTGGCGCGCTACCGCAACGTATACGCTGGCCTCGTCAAACCCGGGGTGGTGACCGTACTTGGCTGAAGATCGCACATCCGACCACATCGATCTGGTCGTGTTCAGCGCGCTCTTTCCCAGCGCAGCGCGCCCCGGCGCCGGGCTGTTCATCCGCGAGCGCATGTTCCGCGTCGCCCTGCATCGGCCGCTCGCCGTCGTCGCGCCGCAGCCGTGGTTTCCAGGCCAGTCGCTGATCCGCCTGCTGCGCCCCCACTACCGCCCGCAAGCTCCCGCGCTGGAAATCCAGCAGGGCATCCGCGTCTACCATCCGCGCTACCTGTCGCTGCCCGGACTGCTGCGCCAGCTGGACGGCTGGTCGATGGCCCTGGCGAGCCTGGGCCTGATGCGCACACTCAAGCACCAGGGCGCGCGCCTCATCGACGCCCACTTCACCTACCCGGACGGTGAAGCTGCCACCCGGCTGGGACGTTGGCTGGACCTGCCGGTCACTCTCACCCTGCGCGGCACCGAAGTGCCGCACAGCAAAAGCCCCGCCCTGCGCCCGCGCCTGTCGCGCACCCTGCAAGCCGCCGCCCGGGTGTTCTCAGTGTCCGACTCGCTGCGCCGGCTGGCAATCGAACTCGGCGCCGCCCCCGAAAAAACAGAAGTCGTCGGCAACGGCATCGACACCGAGCGCTTCCAGCCGGTGGCCCGTGCGGCCGCCCGCGCCCGCTTCGGTCTGCCGGACGACGCCAAGGTTTTGATCTCGGTGGGCGGACTGGTCGAGCGCAAGGGCATGCATCGTGTCATCGACGTCCTGCCGGCGCTGCTCAAGCATCACCCTGATCTGCACTACCTCATCGTCGGCGGCGCCAGCCCCGAAGGCGACAACCGCACCGAACTCACCGCCCAGGTCGCGCGGCTGGGACTCGCCGATCGCGTGCATTTTCTTGGCGCGCTGCCGTCGGACGAACTCAAATGGCCGTTGTCGGCTTCCGATGTCTTCGTACTCGCCACGCGCAACGAAGGCTGGGCCAACGTCTTTCTCGAAGCCATGGCCTGCGGCCTGCCGGTCGTGAGCACCGATGTCGGCGGAAACGCCGAAGTGGTCTGCCGCGAGGAACTCGGCACCATCGTACCGTTCGGCGACAGCGCCGCCCTGCAGCAGGCGCTGGATGCCGCGCTCGACAAGGATTGGGACCGCGCCGCGATCCTCGATTACGCTCGCGACAATCACTGGGACACGCGCGTGGCGCAATTGCTGCGGGCCTATGAGCCCCTGCTCGCCGTCGTCTCCCGTCCTGAACAGTCTGCTCCGGCAGCCGCCAAACGATGAGCCAAGCCAAACCCACGACCGGACACGATGCACGCGGCCTGGCAACGCGCATTCGCCATGCGCTCTGGCGGCGCGGCAAGGTCTTGCGCCAGCGCATCCTGCCGCGACCTGTCGCCCAGCATGTGTTCGTCGCCGGCATGCAGCGTTCAGGAACAAATCTCTTGATGGATGTGCTGGATGCCAGCGCGGATACCCAGGTGTTCCACGAAACCGACCCCCGCGCCTTCGAACGTTACGAAATGCGTGACCTGGCCGTAATCCAGCAGCTTGCGCAGCAATGTCCGGCACCGGTGTTCGTGATCAAGGCGCTGTGCGAACTCGATCGCATCAAGCTCTTGATGGATGCCTTCCCTCCGGCAAAAACGCTTTGGGTGGTGCGCGACTGGCGCGACAGCGTCAACTCGGCGATCAAGTCCTTCGGCAACTTCGTGCCGCAATGGAAGCGGCTGGCGCACGGGGATTCGAGCGACTGGCGCGGCCGCGGCATGTCGGATGCCACGCGCGAACTGCTGGCTGCGCTGTACCACCCGGACGCCAGCGAGGCTGAGGGCGCCGCCGTCATGTGGTTTTATCGCAATGCGCTGTTCTTCGAGCAGCAGCTGGCCGCCGATCCGCGCGTGCGCGTGGTTTTTTACGAGGACCTCGTGCAGCAGCCCATGCGCGAGGTCGGGAAGGTCTACGATTATCTGGGTTTGCGGGGCTTCAACCAGCGGGTGGCCGGGCGTATCCACGCGCGCTCGGTCAAGCACCGCAGCCCGCCGGACATCGCGCCTGCCGTGGTGGCTTTGTGCGACGAACTGCTGGCGCGTTTCCGGGCGCTGACCCGCCAGGGGCTGTCATGAGCGTCCCGGCCTGGTTCGCCCGCGGCGCCTTTCGCGCACAGGAAGCAGCGATGCACCGCCCCACTTTCGCGATGCTGGCCGAGCTTGAGCGCACCCAGTGGCTGTCGCGCGATGCGATGCGCAGCTATCAGACCGGCCGTCTCAACACCTTGCTGCAAAGCGCGCTGGCGCACAGCCCCTGGCACGCGGCCCGTTTGCGCGCAGCCGGGCTGGACGATGCCGCCAGGGCAGCGGCAGTGACCCTGGACGACCTGCAACGCCTGCCGACCATGAACAAGCGCGACGCCCGCGACAACCTCGAGCAGTTGGTGTGGCGCGAAGCGCCCGGCGGCGTCTTCAAATACACCACCGGCGGCTCCAGCGGCGAGCCGCTGATCTTCTATTTCGGCCGCAGCCGCCAGGCCGCCGATGCCGCCTGCCGGCTGCGTGCACGCCGCTGGTGGGGTATCGAGCCCGGGGAACGCGAGGTGTATCTGTGGGGCGCGCCGGTCGAGTTGAACAAGACCGACCGCATCAAGACCCTGCGCGACCGACTGGTGAACCAGTTGCTGCTGAATGCCTTCGAGATGTCGCTCGCGCGCATGGACGACTATCTAGATGCAATCCAAACCTGGAACCCGAAGGTGATCTACGGCTACGCCAGCAGCCTGGCGCTGCTGGCGGCGCACGCAGAATCACGCGGCATTCGGCCCAAGCTGCCCGCGCTGCGCGTGGTGAGCGCCACCGGCGAGCCGCTGTTTCCGCATCAGCGCGGACTGATCGCACGGGTGTTCGGCGTGCCGGTCTCGGTCGAATACGGCGCCCGCGATGCCGGCCTGATGGCCCTGCAATCGCCGGATGGCACCCTGCTGCAAATGAGCGAAACGCACCTCATCGAAGTGCTCGACGAGGCCGGCAATCCGGTGGAAGAGGGCGAGGCGGTGATCACCAGCCTGGTATCCGAAGCGCAGCCCTTCATCCGCTATCGCACCGGCGACGTCGTCCGGCGTTCTGGAAAGCCCGATCCCGGCGGACGCGGTCTCGAGGTGCTGGATGCCGTGGTCGGACGGCAGACCGATTTCATCGTCGCCGCCGATGGGCGCATCATGCATGCGCTGGCAGTCATTTATGTACTGCGCGCGATCCCCGGTGTGGCGCAGTTCAAGCTGATCCAGCACGCTGTCGACCAGATGGAAGTGCAGGTGGTACCGGATTCCCGCTGGAGCGACATGGCCAGCGAAGCGGTGCTTCAGGGCCTGCGCGCACGACTGGGCCCCACGCTTAAAATCGATCTCAAATTGCTGGATGCCATCGCCCCCGAAGCCTCGGGCAAGCACCGATATGTTGTCAGCCATGTTCCCCTGCAGAAAGGACTGGCGCAGGCCGTTGTATGACAAGCACTCCTGTTCATTCTGATACCGTCATTGCCGAGAAAACCGGAATCCGGTTAAGCCAGCCATCCGGATTCCGGGCCAAGCCCGCAGTGACGGCTGATGGCAGTGCACTGAATACCCTCGCCGTGAAACCGGCCATGGCCAAGAAAGTTGAGTCCGCATGAGAGACATCTTTGTTACCGCAGTTGTGTTCGGGGTGCTGCCCTTCATATTCAAGCGCCCCTGGATCGGCATCATGCTGTGGTGCTGGCTCGGCTACATGAACCCGCACCGGCAGGCTTGGGGCTTTGCCTACGACATGCCGTTCGCTTTCATCTGCGCTGTCGTCACCATCACCGCGTTTATTTTCTCGAAAGAGAAGAAGGAAATGATCTGGACGCGCGAGACGATATTGCTGCTGATGTTCGTCGGCTGGATGCTCATCACGACATTCTTTGCGTTCTACTCCGAGTTGGCGTGGATCCAGTGGAACAAGGTCTGGAGAATCCAGCTCATGGTGTTTCTCACCGCAATGATTATCAAGGAACGCCAGCATCTCCACTGGATGATTTGGGTCATCGCGTTGTCGCTGGGCTATTACGGGGTCAAGGGAGGCATCTTCACCATCGTGCACGGAGGTGAGTTCAGGGTCCAAGGGCCGACGGGGACCTTTTTCGCCGGCAACAACGAAATGGCGCTGGTGCTGGCGATGCTTATCCCGCTGATTCGCTATCTCCATCTGCAGGCGACCCAGCAGTGGGTCCGTTGGGGCCTGGCGTCAGCCATGGTGTTGTCCGGGGTCGCGGCCATCGGCAGCCAGTCGCGCGGTGGCTTGCTGGCGATGGCCGCCATGGGCTTGTTCCTGTGGTTCAAGAGCCGCCACAAATTTGTCATGACCGTCTATATGGCAATTGCGGTAGCGATCATGGCATCGGTAATGCCGCAGGAATGGTATGACCGCATGGACTCCATCAAGAACTACCAGGAGGACGCCTCGGCCCTGGGGCGTATCAACGCGTGGCATACCGCGTTCAACGTGGCGAAGGACAGGATAACCGGGGGCGGGTTCGAGGTGTTCAGGGCGCCAACCTTCCACCAATATGCCCCCGAACCCTGGCGCGTACATGATGTGCACAGCATCTACTTCGAGGTGATGGGCGAACACGGCTTCATCGGGTTCGGCATCTTCATCCTGCTGGCGGTGTTCGCCTGGTTGCGCGCCAATCAGGTGATCCGGGAATGCAAAAACGATCCACAGCGAAAATGGGCGTCCGATCTGGCCGCGATGATTCAGGTCAGCCTGGTGGGTTATGGGGCCGGCGGTGCATTCCTGGGCTTGGCCTATTTCGACCTGACCTATCACCTGATGATCATGCTGGTTCTGGCGGCCAAGTTCTCGGGCGTTCTGGACCGGGTTCCGCAGGATTCGAGGCAAGCGTCCGGCAGACCACAGATCCATCCCGCCGCGCGTTGGAACAAGTAGCCGGGGCTGTCAGATGGAACGATCCCCTATTGGTCCCCTGGGCATAGCCATGAGGCGCACCCGAAGCAAATTTGTCTTGCCTGCCCTGCTGCCCGCGCTGGCTGTGGCTGGACTGCTGGTGTTGTCGGGGCAGGGCGCGGGAGCGGCAGGCATGGCGCGTCCAACGGAAACGGCGTCGCAGGGACGACCGCTAAACCCGCGTCTGATCGCGCTCAAACCCAACACATGGAGTCTGCTTGCGCAGCCTGCCCAATCCAGCTGGCCCCGCCAGGCCCATGCCGGGATCGCCTACGATTCGAAGCGCGGCACCCTCCTCGTGTTCGGCTCCAACACCCACGGCCTCGACTGGGACAACGAAGTTCATGAATTCGACCCTGTGACCGGACGCTGGGAGACCCACTACCCCCGTGCACCGAAGGAAAGCTACCGGGTGGATGCGGCTGGGCGCGCCATCGCCGGCACCGGTCGCCTGATGCCCTGGGCCATGCACACCTACGACAACATCGTCTACGATCCCAAACTCGACGCCCTCGTGGTCAGTGCCCTGCCTGAGCACAATCCGATCCGGAAAGACCTGCCCGAAGCGAAAATCCATCCCACCTGGATCTACGACCTGAAAATCCGCCAGTGGCGGATCTTCGAAAACAACGGCAAACCCTATCCGAAGTTTTTCGCCGCCGCTTCTGCCTACGATCCCGACAGGGACGTCATTGCCGCCTACAAATGGGGCATGTGGGAGATTGGCCCCGGCCGGGACGAGTGGAAAAAGGCCAGCGGGGATGGCCACCACCAAATTCACTACGCCATGGACTACGACGCCAAGCATAAAAAGTTCGTGGTCTTCGGCGACTACTACAACACCAATGCGGTATGGACCTATGCGCCAGGGGCACGCGCGGGCGACAAGGGAAAGTGGGAAAAGAACACGCCAAAAGGCGCATCCTGCCCCCCCGGCCAGCATTTTCCCGTCGCCTACGACAGCGAGCACGGGGTCTTTCTTCTGGTGGTAGACAACATTCCCTACGCTGCCGAGGACGAGAAGGGGCGGCGCAAGCGGACGGGGCGCGCCCAGTCCAGCAGTACGTTCGTCTACGACCTGGGCAGCAACCGCTGCGCCCGTCTGCCCGACGCCGAATTGCAACCGATGGGCATGAATTACATGATGGTCTACGACCGCTTCCACAAGGTCTTTCTTCTGGTCACGGGAGACCATGGCAAGCCGGCCGCTGTCTGGGCGCTCAGGCTGGACTGGCCGTCGTAAGACGGGGCGTCACCGCACTGCCCCAAGCGGCGGCATGCATTTTGTCTATGCTGGTAGCATGCTTTGTCATAACCGCTTGCCCGTCATTCGCGACGCCGGGTTGCCTTACCCGTTGCCAATCCAGATCGTCCGTCCGTCCGACTGGGCACTTCGTCTTGCCCTGACCCTGCTGCTGTTTGCCGTATCGGCCGCCGTATCTGCAAGTGGCTGGCAGGCGGAACGCTGGGGTGTAACCGATTTCACAGGCGCTCTTGGTGGTGGCCCCGTCGGCGGGCCGGTGGAGCAGGCCGGCGGCACCCCCTCCACGCTGTGCGGCGACCAGGCCGGCAACCTGTATCTCGCCTATGGTCAGTTCATCGACATCGTCACCCCGGACGGCATGCGCAGCCATCTCGCGGGCACCGGCGAACCCGGCTTTCGCGACGGCGCCGCCCATCAGGCCGAATTCCGACTGGGGCTGATTGTCAGATATCGCGTCCACAATCTGGCCTGCGGTCCCGACGGCTCGGTTTATGTCGCCGACGGCGGCAACCGACGCATCCGGCGTATCCACCAAGCACATGGCCAGTGGCGGGTCGATACCTGGGCGGGAGGCGGCGATCGGCGGCTCGGCCCCGGCGAGTCGGCACCCCCGAATACGGTCGCATTCAGTGGAACCTTGGCCGTCGCGGTGACGCCGCAAGGCGAGGTCACACTCGCCGACAGCTATGGCGCTTACCGCATGACGGCGGATGGGCGAGAGATCCGCTATCTGGCAAGGTGGCCCACATCTGCCTATTATCAGGATGCCAAGTCCGGCAGCCTCAACGTGATGATGGGCGATGCCGACCGTGCGGGTAATGTGTATTTTGTCTCGCGCACACCCCATGCCGTCATCAGGATCACGCCGGCGGGAGATCTGCAGCACTTTGCGGGGCGCGTGACCCGGGAAAAGGCGCTCCAGATGGTTGGGGATGGCCCGCCGTTGCAGGCTTTTTTTAACACCCCAGGCAGCCTCGCCGTGGAACCGGATGGTTCCGCCATTTACGTGTGCGGGGGCGACGAATACGACATCCGGCGCATACCGGGGGACGGTGCCGGAGACACCGCGACCCTGATGCACAATGGGCAGTGGTACCGGGCGTCGGTGCATCCCAACAAGAGCCGCGGCCCTGCCGTGGTCAAGCCGGGGGCAAAGGGAAAGCTCAAGCCGGATGGCGATCTCACCATCCTCATGGTGAGCCACCTGCTCGGACGCGATGCGCAAGGCAATCTCTATGGAATGCTCAGTCCCTGGCTCGGGATGACCCAGTTTGTCGAGGGGGAGGGCTTGCTGGACACCCGGGTGTTCCGCCTGCAGCGCAGCGTGCCGGGAGGCGGCTCGTGATTGCACGTGCGCTGCTGGCGGTGTTTCTTGCCCTGCTGCCCGTCGCCGCCCTCGCCGCGCCGGCGCTTGTCGCAAACGAAGCCGTCGCCGTCATGCCGGTGTCGGCCGACGCGCGGTCCCAGCTGAACCCGGCAGTTGCCTACGACGGCAAGGGTACTTATCTGGTGGTGTGGCAGCAGGGCCGGTTTTATCATCAAAGCCAGAGCGCGGACATTCTTGCCGTCCGCATCGATTCCCGCGGTCGCGTGCTGGATCGCCAGCCCATCGTCGTCTGCAACGCCGAGGCCAGCCAGGAGCAGCCGCAGGTCGCGTTTTCCGAAGGGACGTTCCTCGTGGTCTGGCATGATCTCCGGAACGGCCGCGACTGGGACGTCTACGCTGCCCGGGTGAGTCCGGACGGCAAGGTGCGGGACCCCAACGGTTTTCTCGTCGCCGGGGGGGCGCGGAACCAGGCGAGCCCGGTCCTGGCGACTGCGGACGACGGCTTCCTGGCGGTGTGGCAGCACCATGACCGGCATTACCGGCTGCAGGCGGCGACGATCCCGGCTACTGGCCGCGCACGGCCGGGCCAACCTCTGCAATTCCGCGGCGAGGCACTGTGGGGCGGCCAACACGCGCTGGCCCGGGTCGGCGACGGCTGGCTGCTGTCCTGGAACGATGAAAAGGCTTGGTCGCTGTCCGGCGGGGCGACCACCATGATTACCCGGCATTTCGCCCGCTTGGCTGCCCACAACGGCAAGCCGGCTGTGCTGGACGTGCAGCGCTCGCCCGCTATTCATTTGGGGCGCAGCGGCGGACGGTTTGCCAGCGACGGCGCGTCCTCCGCCCTCTATGCCGGCTGGGGCGTGGCGGGAATCGGCAATCGAATCGCTGCCGCGGCATTGTTTGCTGCCGGGCGGGCGGGCCCACTGAAGAACCCCAACCCGGAACAGGCGAGAGGGTGGTCCGGCTGGAATACGGAGCGCATGATCACGCTCTATAACCTAGGTGTCCCGGTGGACGGGCCGGTCGCCGCAGCCTTTGGTCAGGGCATGTACCTAGCAGTGGCACGCGAGGCGTATTCCGGCAAGCCAAACGACCGCAACCGGCTGTTGGGAGCGTGCCTGACGACAGCCGGAGTGCGCATCGACAAGGCCCCCGCCTGGACCGTTCTTCATGATTCTCCGCACCGCATTGCCAATCCTGCGCTGGCGGGCGGAAGCAGTCATTTCCTGCTCGCCTTCGAGCAGGAGGACGCAGCCGGCCGGCGGCAAATCTGGGCCAAAACCTTGAAAGCCGAATGATGGACCTGCGCACCCTGTTGTTGATCCTGACCCTGTTTTTCGTGCCCCCCGCCGCAGCCGCACTGGACAGCACCAGCAGCGCCTACGGTTGGCGCGACGGCATTTTCAGCGTACCGCTGCAGATTCGTGACAATTCAGGCACGGCGCGGCGTGACTGGCCCGTTTCCACAGGCGTACCGCTCCCCGTTGGCGTGGTGCAGGACGTCGGGCAATTGCGCCTGACCGATGTGGCGGGGCGCGAAATTCCGGCCCAGTTCACCGTCCTCAGCCGCTACGGGGCGAGGGACAATTCACTGCGCTGGGTCCTGCTGGATTTCCAGATGGACCTGCCGGCCAATGGCGAGGTGACGTTGCAGTTGCGCAATGACCGCGCCGCCCAGGCAGTTCCTGCGCCGATCCGCATCACGGAAAATCGGGAGGCCATCACCGTGGACACCGGCGGGGTGGTGGCCACGATTTCCAGGCGCGACGGCAGCCTGCTGCAATCGGTCAGCGTCGGGGGCAAGCAGGTATTGAAGGCCGGCGACAGCGATGGGCCGGCATTGCGCGCCGGGGAAATGCGTCAAATGGAGCGCTTCCGTGGTCCGTCATGGAACACCCATGGCTGGGAGAAGTCACGCAGCCTGGAACAAATCAACATTTCAGAAGCCGTCTATCGCGGTGGGGCGCCGCGGGAAGTGTCGGTGGAAATGGCCGCACCGCTGCGCAGCGTGATCGTGATACGTGGGCGCCATATGCCGGCCGAAGGGGGGCGCGGCACCCTCAAGGCCGGGCTGTACGACTATGCGGTGCGTCTGCATTTCTACCGCGGCCAGAGCTACGTCAAGGTCGAGTACGCTGTGGAAAATGCCGATCGCGCCCAGCCGCAGTGGAGCCATTTGTTCCGCGAGGCCAGCCTGAACCACACCCTGACTCTGGGAGCGGGAGCCATCGTGACCGGCGGGGGAGTGATGGCGCGGGAAGGTCCGGCCGCTGTGTCCTTTCCTGTCTCCTCGCGGGAGGAAGGCTGGCTGGTTCAGAGCGCTGGTAACAGTGAGAAAAAACATGGCCGCCAAGTCGTTCATGAAGGGGGCTACCAGGTCGGACCGGGTACCGAAGGAAAAATCGACAGCCCCAGGGCTGCGGGAAAGCGGGGGCGTTTCCTCGACGTATCCGACGGCGAAAAGGGCGTAGCGGTTGCAATGCGCTATCTGTGGGAACAGGCGCCGCGCGCCATCAGTCTCTCGCCGAAGCGGCTCAGGGCGGTGGTGCAGGCCGACAGTCCCGGCCATCGCGCCGATGCGGGCCGCCCGGCGTACGATCTTGATCTAGGCGAGCGGAGCCTGCACGACATCCTGTACTACTTTCATACGGGCGATGCGCGCGAGGCCCGGGTCGCGGACGTGGCCGAAGCCTTCGAGTACCCGTTGTTTGCGCGCGCGCCGCCGGCCTGGTATTCCGATGTCGGCAGCTGGTACTTCGAAATCGCCCGGGGGCCGGGCAAGCCCGCACGGTGGGCTGACTCGGATAAGCACTGGATACCGGACAGCATCGGCGTCGGCAGGCACGGGGAAAGCCGCAGCTACAATTCCGGCGGCCACCACGACAGCCAGAGTTCCGGGTGGCTGAGCTTCCTGCGGACCGGCCTGCTCGCGGACCTGGAGCGCAACCACGCCATCAGCCGCTGGAGCATCGCCCACAACCCCGGCTGGGCCTACCGCGACAATGTAATCACTTTCGGGAACAGCGCGGAGCGCTACCGTGCCGTCGACCGTGCGCTGGACGACTGGAACCGGCTGACCGCTTTCGGACCCAAGGATTTCTATTTGTGGCGCAGCGACCAGACCTATACTGAGAAGACGCCCAAGGGGGAGGTGGTCAGGTACAAGGGGGGACGCAGCTACCTGAACGGCTACAAGGTGCTGCCGGACATGGAGCACTATGCGCTGTTCCGCATGTTCGAGTACTACTACCTCACTGGCGACATGCGGGCGCTGGACGCCATCCACGGCTTCGTCAACTGGGACATCAATTTTCAGCACCGCCACCTGTTCCAGGGCAGGATGCAGCCGCTTGCCGTCACCGATCTGTTCGAGCGTGACCCGGACGCGTTGCGGCGCGGCCACTACAGTCGGGTCTATGCCTGGATGCTGTTCACCAATCTCACCGGTTACCACGCCACCGGCAGT
>JAABQU010000254.1 GCA_011391285.1 Thiobacillus sp. | reverse complement strand
ATCCGCTTCTCCATCGGCCGCTTCACCACCGAGGAAGAAGTCGATTACGCCATCAAGCTCTTGCACGAGAAGATCGGCAAGCTGCGCGAGCTTTCCCCGCTGTGGGAAATGTTCAAGGAAGGCGTCGATCTGAATACCGTGCAGTGGGCGGCTCACTGATTTAAGGAGAACACACATGTCTTACAGCGAAAAAGTACTCGACCATTACGAAAACCCCCGTAACGTGGGTTCCTTCACCAAGGATGACGAGGATGTGGGCACCGGCATGGTCGGTGCGCCCGCCTGCGGCGACGTGATGAAGCTGCAGATCAAGGTCGGCAAGGACGGCCTGATCGAAGACGCCAAGTTCAAGACCTACGGCTGCGGCTCGGCGATCGCATCCAGTTCGCTGGTAACCGAATGGGTCAAGGGCAAGACCCTCGATCAGGCGATGGAAATCAAGAACACCGCGATCGCCGAGGAACTCGCGCTGCCGCCGGTGAAGATTCACTGCTCGATCCTGGCGGAAGACGCGATCAAGGCCGCGGTCGCCGACTACAAGCAGAAGCATAGTCAGGAGTAAATCATGGCTGTCACGCTTTCCGAACGCGCAGCACAACACGTCACGAACTACCTTGCCAAGCGCGGCAAGGGTGTCGGCATCCGTCTCGGTGTACGCACCACCGGCTGTTCCGGCATGGCCTACAAGCTGGAGTTTGCCGACGAGGCTCCCGAGGGCGACGAGGTCTTCACCAGCCACGGCGTCACCGTGTATGTCGACCCGAAAAGCCTGGCTTACCTCGATGGCACCGAACTGGATTACGCCCGCGAAGGCCTGAACGAAGGCTTCAAGTTCAACAATCCGAACGTGAAGAATGCGTGCGGATGTGGCGAGTCGTTCAACGTTTGATCGGCAGGGGCCAGGAATCAGGATTTAGGGTCTAGGGGCGGTGCGGTTCTGGCCGCGCCCATTAAAAATGTGAAGCCTCCCCCTGAATCCTGGCCCCCTAGTCCCTGGTTCCTAACAATGGATTTCACCCAAACCCACTTCGAGCTGTTCGGCCTGCCGCAATCGTATGCGATCGACCGCGATCAGCTCGACGCAGCCTACCGTGATTTGCAGAACGCGGTGCATCCGGACCGTTTCGCTGCACAGCCGGAAGCCGAGCAGCGGCTTGCGATGCAGTGGGCGACGCAGGTGAACGAGGCGTACCAGACGCTCAAGCATCCGGTGAGTCGGGGCGTGTATCTGCTGCGGCTGCAGGGCATCGACGCGCTCGACGCCAACAACACCAGAATGGCGCCGGCATTCCTGATGCAGCAGATGGAATGGCGCGAGGCCATCGAGGATGCGCGCGCCGGGAAGCGCATGGAGGCGCTCGACAGCGTGTCCGACGACTTGCGCGCGGCGTACCGCCGCATCGAGGCTCAGCTCACAGAGCTGATCGATGTGGCGAAGGATTATGAAGGCGCCCGGGAAGCCGTGCGCCAACTGCGATTCATGGACAAACTGATCGCTGAAACGGGCGACGTCTACGAAGAACTGGAAATTTGATATGGCCTTGCTGCAAATTGCCGAACCCGGCATGTCCACCGCGCCGCACCAGCACAGGCTGGCGGTCGGCATCGACCTGGGCACGACCAATTCGCTGGTGGCAACGGTCCGCTCCGGCCTCGCCGTGGTGCTGGACGATGAGGCAGGGCGCTCGCTGCTGCCGTCGGTGGTGCGCTACCACGCCAGCGGGGACACCGACGTGGGGTACACAGCACAATCGGCGCAAAACAGCGACCCCCACAACACCATCGCCTCGGTAAAGCGCTTCATGGGGCGTGGCATCGCCGACATCGACGATATCGCCAGCCTGCCGTACCACTTCATCGATGCACCCGGCATGGTCAAGCTGAAAACCGCTGCCGGCGTGAAAAGTCCGGTCGAGGTGTCAGCCGAAATTCTCAAGGTGCTGCGCCGGCGTGCAGAAGCAGCCATGGGAGGCGAACTCGTTGGCGCGGTGATCACGGTGCCTGCGTACTTCGACGACGCCCAGCGCCAGGCCACCAAGGACGCCGCGCAACTTGCCGGTCTGAACGTCCTGCGCCTGCTGAACGAGCCGACCGCGGCCGCGATTGCCTATGGCCTCGACAACGCGTCCGAAGGCGTCTATGCAGTCTACGACCTCGGCGGCGGTACCTTTGATATCTCCATTCTGAAGCTGTCCAAGGGCGTGTTCGAGGTGCTGGCCACCAACGGTGATTCGGCGCTTGGTGGCGACGATTTCGATCAGCGCGTCTTCTGCTGGATCGTCGAGCAGGGGCGGTTCCAGCCCCTGTCGGCGGGCGACATGCGGTTGCTGCTGACAAAGGCCCGCGACGCCAAGGAAGCCCTGACCGAACACACCGAGGTGCGCGTCACCGCGGTGCTGTCGACCGGCGAGATGATGGATGCGACCCTGACGCAGGCCGATTTCAACAGCATGACCGCGAGCCTCGTCAGCAAGACGCTGGCGCCGACACGCAAGGCGCTGCGCGATGCGGGTCTGGCCGTGAATGAGGTCAAGGGCGTGGTGATGGTCGGCGGCTCAACCCGGATGCCCTGCATCCGCCAGGCCATCGCCGATTTCTTCAAGCAGACACCGTTGACCAACCTCGATCCCGACAAAGTGGTCGCGCTCGGTGCCGCCATGCAGGCCGACGTGCTGGCGGGCAACCGCGCCGGCGACGACTGGCTGCTGCTCGACGTCATCCCGCTGTCGCTCGGCCTTGAAACCATGGGCGGGCTGACCGAGAAGGTCATTCCGCGCAACGCCACCATCCCCACCGCGCGCGCGCAGGATTTCACCACCTTCAAGGACGGCCAGACGGCGATGAGCGTGCACGTGCTGCAGGGCGAGCGCGAACTGGCCTCCGACTGCCGCTCGCTGGCCCGCTTCGAACTGCGCGGGATCCCCCCGATGGTGGCGGGCGCGGCGCGCATCCGCGTCACCTTCCAGGTCGATGCCGACGGCCTTCTCTCGGTGGCGGCACGTGAACAGAGTTCCGGCGTCGAAGCCAGCGTGCAGGTCAAGCCATCCTATGGCCTGGGCGACGAGGAAATTACCCGCATGCTCAAGGATGCCTTCACCCACGCCAAGGACGACATGTATGCACGTGCGCTGAATGAGCAGGTCGTCGACGCGCAGGGCCTGATCGCTGCGACCCGCGCGGCGCTGGAGGAAGACTGTGCACTACTTGACGCAGCGGAAACCGCGGCAATCGAAGCCAGCATCGCCGCGCTTGAAAAACTCATGGCGGACCAGGATGCCAGACCTGATCATCATCTGGCCATCAAGCGCGGGGTCGAGGCGCTGAACGCCGTGACCACCGAATTCGCCCAGCGCCGCATGGATCAGAACGTGCGCCGGGCAATGGCCGGCCAGAAACTGGAGACCTTCGGCTGATGCCCCGACCCATGGTGAATGCCGACTTCATCGAAACCCTGCGGGTCGGTAGCGAAGCCGCCTTCACCGACCGTAGGCTATTCCGTGACGGTATGTTAAAAGCATTGCCCAGCCCACACATCCACGCTGCCTGACCAACCCCAACGCCATGCCCCAACTCATCGTACTGCCCCACGTCGAACTCTGCCCCGAAGGTGCCGTGATCGATGCCAAACCCGGCGAAACCATCTGCGACACCCTGCTGGCCAACGGCGTCGAAATCGAGCACGCCTGCGAGAAGTCCTGCGCCTGCACCACCTGCCATGTCATCGTGCGCGAAGGCTTCAATTCGCTGGAAGCCTCGACCGAAGAAGAGGATGATCTGCTCGACAAGGCCTGGGGGCTGGAACCGCAATCGAGGCTGTCGTGCCAGGCGCGCGTCAATGGCGCCGACCTGGTGATCGAAATTCCCAAGTACACCATCAACATGGTGAAAGAAGGACATTGAAATGAAGTGGACTGATTCCCTGGACATCGCAATCGAACTCGCCGAAGCCCACCCCGAAATCGACCCGCGCACCATTCGCTTTACCGACCTGCATCGCTGGGTGACGGAGTTGCCCGAGTTTGACGACGATCCGGAGCATTCGGGCGAGAAAATCCTCGAGGCGATCCAGATGGCCTGGATTGACGAAGCGGGCTGAAAGGCCAACAACTCGACCGTCTTTATTCCTGGGCGAGCAACAACAACAAAGGGGGCCTGGGCCCCCTTTGTTGTTGTGCTGATCGGTACGGATCAATCAGAACTTGTAGACCAGACCGGCGGACAGCAGGTCGATGTCTACATCGCCCGTGGTGTCCTCGTCACCGACCTTGAAATAGCGCTCCCATTCGACACGCAGTCCCAGTGACTTGGTGAAATTGTACTGCGCGCCCAGACCCAGTGACCAGGCAACGTCAGTATCACCTTCATTATAGCCTGGTGCGTTGACTTCGAGATTCAGAATGTTCATGCCGCCCCGGCCAATCAGGGAAAAGCTGGGGTTGAGCGCAAGATTGCCGATCGCCTGAATCGTCATGCCATTGACTTCGGCCGTGGCAATATTACTGATTTTGGCCTCGCCCAGATCGGCGTAACCGAATTCCATCTGGATGTATTCGTTGACTTCGAGACCGCCATAAAGCTTCCAGGCCGTGTCGGTGTCATCACAGCTGTTGCCAGCAGGGCAAGATATGTCGAAAGAAGACTGGCCCACGCTCGCGCCGACAAAGGGCGCCAGGGTGAAATCGAAAAATCCTGCGCTAGCCGGGCTGGACAGGGACAAAGCGGACGCCATGGCTGCGGCCAGATAGATGGTTTTCATGCAACTCCTCCTGTGGATGTGGATTGTTTTACATTTCCGGTCTTGAGCCGGGCTTGAACTCGGGTTCTGAGCTGAGGCGGAGTATAGCCTAGTACCTGTTTGTTCAAAATATCGGCTATCCCGGAAAATTCCCGAGGCAGGGCAGGTCTTGCCATGTCTGATGGCTTGGCAAATGGGACGCTTCAGAGAGGGCGGATCAGGTTCCTGACTTCAGGCTGGTGTTGAAAGCCCCGGAAATGCAGCAACGCATGAAGTGGCAAGCGATTTCCTTGAACCCCGGCAGGCTGCTAGACTCCCTGAAAATTCGAGACGAGCATGGCCGAGGAGACTGATCTTTCCCGCACCGAACCCGCGAGTCCGCAGCGCCTGCAACAGGCGCGCAGCGCGGGCGATGTGCCGCGTTCCGCAGAACTCACGGGATGGGTGGTCCTGCTGTCTGCGCTGGGCATGCTGGGCTGGCTGGCGCCACGCCTGCTGAATGCCTTGCAGGCCCTGACCGAGGTGGCGTTCATGCACGCCGCACAGCCGCTTTCTCCGGTTTTCTTCGAAGCTGCACAGTCTGCGTTGTGGGCGGTGCTGCCCGTTCTGGCGGTTATCTTTGTCGCTGCGCTGGTGGCGCCGATGCTGCTGTCGGGCTGGGTGTTCGCGCCCCGGGTGACCGAG
This sequence comes from Thiobacillus sp., assembly GCA_011391285.1. The sequence continues at coordinate 8,394 of JAABQU010000254.1, read as the reverse complement.
GCCGACCTGTCGCGCGCCAATCCCTTCAAGCCCATTGCCAGGCTGTTTTCGGCTGATTTCCTGTTCGATGGATTGCTGGCATTGCTGAAGCTGGCACTTGCCACTGCAGCACTTGGCTGGGTGCTGGCAAGTGGTTGGCAGGATCTGCAAGGCATGAACGGCAGCGAAGTGAACGTGACGTTGAATGCGATGGCTGCCTGGGTAGGGCGTGGCATGCTGGCGCTGGCGGCGGCGTTGGCGCTGGCGGCAGCGCTGGATGCGGGATGGCGCTGGTGGCGTTACCTGCGGCGCCATGCAATGACCTGGCAGGAGGTGCTGGCCGAGGCGCGCGAAGCCGAGGGCAGCCCGGAAATGCGTGCGCAGCTTCGCAGCCGCCAGCAGCAGGCGGGGCAGGGCCCTTTCCCGCAAGCGGGCGAGGGGGCGAACGCTGGGCCCAAGACGATTAACGAGGTGATCGGATGAATGCGCAGGGCGTGATGGTGATGGGCATGCCGCTGAACCGCCTGGCTGTACCGGCACTGGTGCTGCTGATCCTGGCGATGATGATATTGCCATTGCCCACCTTCATGCTCGATGTGCTGCTGACGCTCAACATCGCGCTGGCAATGATCGTCATGCTGGTGAGCCTGAACGCGCGACGCCCGCTGGATTTTTCGGTTTTCCCCACTGTGCTGCTGCTCACCACATTGCTGCGCCTGTCACTCAACGTCGCCTCCACCCGCATCATCCTGATGCAGGGCCACACCGGGCCGGACGCGGCGGGCAAGGTGATCGAGTCGTTCGGCAATTTCCTGGTCGGCGGCAACTACACCGTCGGCTTCGTGGTGTTCCTGATTCTGGTCATCATCAACTTCGTCGTCATCACCAAGGGCGCCGGGCGCATCGCCGAGGTGGCGGCGCGCTTCACCCTGGATTCGATGCCGGGCAAGCAGCTGGCGGTGGATGCCGACCTCAATGCCGGCTTCATCAGCGAGGCCGAGGCCCGCACCCGCCGTTCCGAAATCGGGCGCGAATCCGACTTTTACGGGGCGATGGACGGTGCCTCCAAATTCGTGCGTGGTGACGCCATCGCGGGCATCATCATTCTGCTGGTCAATCTGGTCGGTGGCATTCTGGTCGGGCTGTTCCAGCACAACCTGGGACTGACCGAGGCACTCGGCCGCTACGCGCTGCTGACGGTCGGAGACGGCCTGGTGACGCAGATTCCGGCGCTGATCATCTCGACGGCGGCGGGCATCGTGGTCAGCCGCGCGTCGAGCGAACAGGACTTGTCGCGCGAGTTTTCAACCCAGATTTTCGGGCGGCCGCAAACCCTGTATGTGGCCGCGGCCGTGCTGGGCGCGTTGGGGATGATTCCGGGAACACCGCATCTGGCGTTTCTGACCATTGCCGCGGTACTGGCCGGTCTGGGATTCTGGCTGATGCGCCGCCAGCGCGAAGCGCCAGACATCGAACTGTTGGACCTGATCGAGGCGGAGCCGGTACAGGTCGACGTCACCTGGGACGACATTCCGCCGGTCGATGTGCTGGCACTCGAGGTCGGCTATCGCCTGATCCCGCTGGTTGATCGCAACCAGGGTGGCGCGGCGCTGACCCGAATCACCGAGGCACGACGCCGCTTTGCCACCGACATGGGGCTGGTGGTGCCGCTGATTCGCGTGCGCGACAACCTTGAACTCAAGCCCAACAGCTATCGCATCACCCTGAAGGGCGTAGACGTGGCCCATGGCGAACTTTCCGGCGGACAGGTGCTCGCAGTCGACATGGGGGAGGTGCTGGGGCGGCTCGACGGCCCGCCTGGCGTCGATCCCCTGACCGGTCTGCCCGGCATCTGGGCCGACGCCGGCCGAGTGGAAGAAGCCGAACTGCGCGGCTTCGTGGTGTTCGAGCCGGCCGAATTGATCGCGCGCCAGGTCGAAGCCGTGTTCCGCCAGCACGCGCCGGAACTCCTGGGTCGCACCGAAGTGCAGCAACTGCTCGACACGCTGGCGCGCATCCACCCTGGCCTGGTCGAGGACGTGACGCCGCGCCATCTGCCGCTGACCAGCGTTCAGGCGGTGCTGCAGCAGTTGATCCAAGAAAACGTCTCGATTCGCGACACACGCACGCTATTTGAAACCCTGGCGGCGCGCGCGCCGAAAAACCAGTCGATCGACGACCTGGTGGAAACCGTGCGTGCAGCGTTGGGCCGCAGCATTGTCGACCGCTTGTTTGAAGGCAGCGATACCCTGCATGTGATCGGCCTGGCCGCAGCCGCGGAAACCCGCCTGCTGAGCGAAATGGGCGACGAGGGCGAGGCCCTGTTGTCGCCCGTCACGCTCGATGCCCTGAACGAGGCGGCCGACCGCGCACTGGCTGAACAGGAAAGCGCAGGCTACCCTCCCGTGCTGCTGACCTCGCCGGGCCTGCGCGCCATCCTGTCGCGTCTTTTGCGGCGCACCCTGCCACGGCTTTCAGTGATTGCCTACGCTGAGGTGCCGGCCGATAAGATGGTGCAGGTGACGACGGAATTGATCATCAGGGAGGGTGCATGAGCGTTCAGGTATTCGTGGCGGCAAGCGCGCGTGAAGGGTTGGCGCGGGTGCGCGCGGAGTTGGGCGACGATGCTGTCGTGCTGTCCACGCGGCCGCATCCGCAAGGGGTCGAACTGCTGGCCAGCGCCTATGGCGACCTGGCCGTGCCGGCCGTCAGCGGGACGCCCGATTCGGGCGCCAGCTCGCGCATCCTGAATGAGCTGGCGCGTCTGCGTGGTCTGCTGCAGAACCAGCTGGCCGGCTTTGCCTGGGGCGCGGGAAGGCGGCGCGATCCGACGCGGGTGGCGCTGATGCAGACGCTGTTTGCCGCCGGCTTCGGCAGTTCGCTCGCCCGCACCCTTGCTGCGCGCTTGCCGCGTGGGCTCGACGCCGACGCCGCCCAGCGCTGGCTGCGTCAGGTGCTGATCCGCAACCTGCCGGTGCAGGGCCGTGACACCGATCTGCTTGCCATGGGCGGACGCTATGCGCTGGTCGGTTCCACCGGCTCGGGCAAGACCACCACGCTGGCCAAGCTCGCAGCACGCGGGGTGGATGCGCATGGCGCCGCTCAGGTGGCGCTGGTGGCTGCCGACGCCTACCGCATCGGCGCGGCGGCACAGTTGAAGGTGTATGCCGACCTGCTGGGTGTAACGCTGCATATGGCCGAAACCCCGGCCAGGATTGCACTGCTGCTGCCGGAACTGGCTGCCAAGAAACTGGTGCTGATCGACACCGCAGGCTTTGCCCCCTCCGATCCGCGCACCCTCGAGGTAAAGGAACTCGATCGCCTCGGCGTGCGCCGCCTTGCAGTGATTTCGGCCAGCCAGCAGGGTGCGGCGATCGAGCAGGCGATGACCCGTTTCGCCCAGGGCGCGGCCGCCTGCATCCTGACCAAACTCGACGAAGCCCCGCAGCCGGGCGCGGCGCTGGACAGCCTGATTCGCCACCGCCTGCCGCTGGCCTACATCAGTGGTGGACAGCGCGTACCGGAAGACCTTCATGTACCCAACGCGGCCTACCTGATCGACCGCGCCTTGAAGGGTGGCCAGCTTGACACCCCGTATGCGCTGGAAGCCGAGGATTGGCCGCTGTTTGCCGGCGTCGAGGCCGAACGTGCGGAGCACCGTGGCGTGAAGGACACGAATCCCCTGAAGGGCGCACGTGCCCGTTGACCAGGCCGCTGGACTGCGGCGGCGCAGTGCCGCGCAGCCGCTGCGCTGCATACACGGTATCTTCCATTCCCCCGATTCCACCCTCCGGCTGGCCCAGGCGCTGCATCGGCACGGCTGGACCTCGCTGCTGGTCGATATCAGCGGGCGGGTATTCGCGGATTCTCCCAGCCGCAGCCTGTTCGACTGGCGCCAGCAACTGGCTCGCCAGCAGTTGCACACGCAGGCAATGTCCTACGGCGACGGCTGGCACGCGCCGGGGCTGAAGGCGGATGAGCCTGCGTTGCGGACGATCGCACTGCGCTACGACTGCCTGCTGTTCGACGTCAGTCCGGAAGCGCCTGACTGGCTGCCGCTGCCGGACAGCATGCAAACGCTGGTCCTGGAAGTGAGCGCGACGCATGCATCGATGCTGCAGGCGTATGCCCTGCTCAAGACCCTGGCCCACCGGGAATGCCCCATCAGCATCAGCCTGCTAGGGGACGCTGCAGCCTGCGAACACCTGCAGGCAGCCTGCCAGGCGTTTCTCGGCGCAGCATTCAGCCGGACGGTTCACAGCGTCGCGCACGCGAATGATGCATTTGCTGCGCTTGCCGTTAGAATGTCGGGCGAGGAGACGGGCCTGGCGGCCCGTTCTAAAAGAGAATGCACCGGAACATGGCCTTGAAATATGGCGGCTAAACCCTCGTCGCAGGACGAACAGATCACCAAATATGCGCCGCTGGTCAAGCGCATCGCGTATCACATGATGGCGCGTCTTCCCGCCAGCGTCGAAGTCGACGATCTCATCCAGGTTGGCCTGATCGGCCTGATGGACGCGGTCGGTCGTTTCGACGGGACCCAGGGCGCGCAGTTCGAATCGTATGCCACCCAGCGCATCCGTGGCGCCATGCTCGATGAACTGCGCGAGGCCGACTGGCTGCCGCGCCACGTGCGGCAGAAATCGCGGCAGATCGAATCCGCCATCCACCGGCTGGAACAGCGCAACGGCAAGTCGCCGTCCGAGCAGGAGATCTCCGCCGAACTGGGCATGCCGATCGATCAGTATCAATCCATGCTGGGTGACGTGAAGTGTTCGCAGCTGCTGTATTACGAGGACTTCTCGGACGAAGACAGCGCCAGCTTCCTCGAGCGCTATCTGGTCGACGGCAGCAACGACCCGCTCTCGGTGCTGGAGGATGCCGGCTTCCGCGACAGCCTGATCGCCGCGATCCACCATCTGCCCGAGCGCGAGCGCAGCATGATGGGCATGTACTACGAGCAGGACATGAACCTGAAGGAAATCGGCGCGGTGCTCGGCGTATCCGAGTCGCGCGTGTGCCAGCTGCATTCCCAGGCGGTGGCGCGCCTGCGCGCCCAGCTCAAGATCTGGAAAGACTGACGGCAGCCGCCTCATGCGGGGCGGAACGCGGATAAATCCGCGATAATGGCGGCTTGTCTATTCAGCCAGCATCCGCCGTCATGAGCCAAGCCGCCCTCAAGAAAAAAGCCCTCGACTACCATCGCCTGCCCAAGCCAGGCAAGCTCTCGGTCGAATCATCCAAACCCTGCTCGACGCAGGAGGATCTGTCGCTGGCCTACACCCCTGGTGTGGCGCAGCCCGTGCTCGAAATCGCGAAGAACCCCGGCAAGGCCTATGACTACACCAACAAGGGCAACCTGATCGCGGTCATCACCGACGGTACCGCGATCCTCGGCCTCGGCAACCTCGGCCCGCTCGCCGCCAAGCCGGTGATGGAAGGCAAGGGTGTGCTGTTCAAGCAGTTCGCCGGCATCGACGTCTACGACATCGAAGTCAACGCCAAGACACCGCAGGACTTCATCAAGGTGGTGGAAGCCATCGCTCCGACCTTCGGCGGCATCAATCTCGAGGACATCGCCGCGCCGCACTGCTTCGAAATTGAGGCGGCGCTGAAGAAAAAGCTCGACATCCCGGTGTTCCACGACGACCAGCACGGTACTGCCGTCATCATCTGCGCCGGCCTCATCAATGCCTTGCACGTGCAGGGCAAGACGCTGGATGCCGCGAAGATTGTCTGCCTCGGCGCCGGCGCGGCGGGCATCGCGTCGATGAAGCTGCTGGTGGCAATGGGCGCGAAGAAATCCAACATCACCCTGGTCGATTCCAGGGGCGTGGTGCACAAGGCTCGCACCGACCTCAACAGCTTCAAGAAAGGATTCGCGCGCACGACCAGGCTGCGTACGCTGGACGAGGCGATGACCGGCGCCGACGTGTTCGTCGGCGTATCGGGCGCCAACCTGGTCAGCCCGGCGATGATCAAAAGCATGGCTGACAAGCCGGTGGTTTTCGCCCTCGCCAACCCCAACCCCGAAATCCTCCCGGAGAAGGCCAAGGCCGCACGCAGCGATCTCATCATGGCGACGGGACGCTCGGACTTCCCCAACCAGGTCAACAACGTGCTGGGCTTTCCCTTCATCTTCCGTGGCGCCCTCGACGCGCGCGCGAAGCAGATCACCCAGGACATGCTGATCGCCGCCGTGTATGCGCTGGCTGAACTCGCGCGCGAGCCGGTGCCGGCGTCGGTGCTGAAGGCCTACAAGTTGAAGAAGCTGGCATTCGGCCCGGACTACATTCTGCCGAAGCCGTTCGATCCGCGTCTGGCAGAGCGCGTGCCGCAGGCCGTGACCAAGGCGGCGGTGAAAAAGGTGGTAGCGAAAAAGAAGACCAAACCGGCTGTAGCAAAGGCAATCAGGCGTCGCTAAGTCGGCCACGCCGATAATCCGAACCGTGCCGTGAAGCTCATCGCGCGCCCCGTTTACCTCGATCTGCTGCGTATCCATCTGCCGCTTCCCGGCTGGGTGTCGATCCTGCACCGGGTCTCGGGCGTGCTGCTGTTTGCGGCCCTGCCGCTGGGTGTGTGGGGCCTGTCGGTGTCACTGGCGGACGAGGCGGGATTCCGGCGCGTCGCCGGCTGGCTGGCGCACCCGCTGGCCCGGCTGGTGCTGCTGGGTTTGATCTGGGCGTTTGCGCTTCATGTGCTTGCCGGGTTGCGGCATCTGGCGCTGGACGCGCATTGGGGCACGGATCTGAAACATGCACGGCGCAGCAGCTTCGCGGTCTTGGTGCTGAGTGGATGCCTTGCGATACTCGCTGCCTGGAGACTGTTTGCATGAAGTCGACCCCGGGTTCGCATACTGGCACCGGCACCTGGCTGCTGCAGCGTGCCTCGGCGGTCATCCTGGCCCTGGCTTTACCTGTTCTGACCTTGTACTTTCTGGTGTCGCTACCGGCCAGTTTTGCCGGCTGGCAGGCGCTGTTCGCACCGCAGTGGCTGCGCGTGCTGATGCTGCTGACGGCGGTCGCCCTGGCGCTGCACGCCTGGGTGGGGATGCGCGACATCTTCATGGACTACATTCATTCGATCGGCCTGCGGCTGGGACTATATCTGCTGGTGATTGCCACCCTGGCTGGCAGCATGGCATGGCTCATGGCCACGCTGTGGAGTACGGCATGAACACCCGCCGCTTCGACGCCCTCATCATCGGCGGTGGCGGCGCGGGCCTGCGCGCGGCGCTGCAACTGGCGCGCTCCGACTACAAGGTCGCGGTGGTGTCGAAAGTTTTTCCCACGCGTTCGCATACCGTGTCGGCACAGGGCGGTATCACCGCCGCACTCGCCAACGTCGGCGACGACCGCTGGGAATGGCACATGTACGACACGGTCAAGGGCGGCGACTGGCTCGGTGACCAGGACGCGATCGAGTTCATGTGCCGCGAGGCGGCCAGCGCGGTGTATGAGCTGGAACACATGGGCCTGCCGTTTTCGCGCCTCGATAACGGCAAAATTTACCAGCGGCCGTTTGGCGGCCAGTCCAAAAACTTCGGCGGCGAGCAGGCCACGCGCACCTGCGCCGCGGCCGACCGCACCGGCCATGCGCTGCTGCACACGCTATACCAGCAGAACATCGCGCACCGTACGCAGTTCTTCGATGAATACTTCGCGCTTGACCTGATGCGCGATGCCGAAGGCTATTGCCTCGGCGTCACCGCGATCTCCATCGAGACCGGCGAGCCGCTGCTGATCGAGGCGCGGGCGACGCTGCTGGCCACCGGCGGGGCAGGGCGGGTGTTCGGCAACAGCAGCAACGCCATGATCAACACCGGTGACGGCCTCGGCATGGTGCTGCGCGCCGGGCTGCCGCTGCAGGACATGGAATTCTGGCAGTTCCATCCCACCGGCATTGCTGGCGTGGGCTCGCTGATTACCGAAGGCGTGCGCGGCGAGGGCGGCTATCTGCTGAACAAGAACGGCGAGCGCTTCATGGCGCGCTACGCGCCACATGCGAAGGATCTGGCCGGGCGTGATGTCGTTGCCCGTGCCATCGCCATTGAAATCGCCGAGGGCCGCGGCTGCGGACCGCGTGGGGATTACGTCGACCTCAAGCTCGACCACCTGGGCGAAACGCTCATCGCCGAAAAACTGCCTGGCATCCGTGAGCTGTCCATTCGTTTCGCCGGCATCGATCCGGTCCGGGCGCCGATTCCGGTCGCCCCCACCGCGCACTACATGATGGGGGGCATTCCCACCAACCTGCATGGGCAGGTTGTCGCGCCGGCACACTACGGGCCCGAGGAGCCGGTCCCCGGGTTGTATGCCGTCGGCGAGTGCGCCTGCGTCTCGGTGCACGGCGCCAACCGGCTGGGCGGCAACTCGCTGCTCGACCTGATCGTGTTCGGCCGTGCGGCAGGCA
>JAABQU010000253.1 GCA_011391285.1 Thiobacillus sp. | reverse complement strand
GTCGCCAAGGCCGGGCTCGCCGGCGTCAAGACCAAGCCCAAGGCCGAGGAAGGCAACCCGAAGCACCTCGGCGCGCCGATGCCCGGCACCATCGTCACCGTCGCCGCCCATGTCGGGCAGAAGGTGGCCAAGGGCGACGCGCTGGTCTCGATCGAGGCGATGAAAATGGAGACCATGCTCACGGCGGAGCGCGACGGCGTGGTCCATACCATCCACGCCCGCCACGGCGAGAGCGTGAATGCGAAGGATCTGCTGGTCGAGTTCGCCTAGGAAAAAGTCGGCGGTGGCGCCACGGTGCCGTCCCGCCATCCGCAGCGGCGCGGGCAGAGCTTTTTCCTGCCCCGTCCTGCTGCGCAGGGGCTTTATCAGCGCCGACTTTCTCAACTGCAGGGACTGCTACCGACCCTGAGCGGGTCCTTCCCTACTGCAAATCAACAACCGCTGCTACACCGCTAATCAGCGGGGACCAACGCGGTTTACCGGGCCGCCACGATTACCGGGTACGCCGACATTTCCAGCTGCACCAGGCTGATTGATGCCGGGGTCAACGCCACCTGCGCCGGGAGCGCCTGCACCGGCACGCGGGGCACGGACGTTGCCGGCCGCACCGGGCTGGTTGATGCCAGGGTCCCTGACGCCGACACCCGGAGCGCCGACGCCCACCCCGGGTGCCACGCCCACGCCGGGAGCGCCCACACCGGGGGCCGCTACCGGGCGAGCAACACAGCCCTTCGGTACGCCCACGCTCTTGCAATAAACAACGGCATTCGCTGACGGGACGACAAATACGAAACTGAGCAATCCACAAGCGATAAGTCGATTCATCATATTCTCCAAAAAGTGCTACTGCTGCGCAAAGAAATGACTGGAACAGATTACCGCGACGGAATCGTCACGACGGGAGCTGCCGGACCCTGACCGGTCTCGGCAAGCGAAAACAGGATCATCAGGAATGTAAAGATGCGTTTGCTCGCGATATCGTTGTCATCGATCCAGTACCAATACCCCTTGTACGGCACGGCGGCATAGGCATTCGCCGGCTCCCGTTCGCCGGAGCGGATATGAACCAGCGACTCGGCCGGCGCACTGCCGGATTGCGTTTGGCCAGGCAGCGCTCGCCCGCCTGCCGCATGCCCGGCTGGCAGGTCGATGCCGAATCCGAGTTGCAGCATGATTTCCATCATCGAGCGGGTGAGCATGACCACCTCGTTGCGCTTGCGAGGAATCAGTCCGTAGACGATCTCGAATTCCGTGACGTCTTCTTCCAGTCCCAACAGTTCCCGCACCCTGCGACCATCTTGGCCTGGCGGACTTCCGGGTTCCGTGCGCCGCATCACGACCAGAAGACTGCCGCCGTCCTTGCGGGCCTCGACCCGGATGCCGATGTTGCCCGCACGCTGGATTCGGGAAAGGCCTTCGCTGAGGTCAACAAAGCCGGGGTCCGCGGCAACTCCGGCAGAAAAGTTTCGCAGCCCGTTGACCGAGCCGACCACAGTCCGGAAGACGATCGAGGCGGACCAGCCGCCCTGCAGCAACTGGAAGACCGCAAGCGGCGGGATCGGTTGCAGCAGGGACTTGGTGAAGCGGTCTCCCAACAGGGGTTGATAGGTCACCGTCGGGGTGTTGGACCAGCTGCCCGTACCGCCAATCGTCAGGATGTTGGGGTCCACACGGCTGGGCAGTTCTGCACTCGCAGTCGCATTTCCCCCGACCGTGTAGCTGTTGGTGATGGACGCGACATCCAGGAACACCGGTGCATCGGCATAGCGTAGCCGCACCACGTTGAGCAGCGTCTGGCGCTTCCAGGATTCGGCAACCACCTGTCCGTAGTCCATGCGGTCGGTCGTCACATTCGTCGGGGAGACGCTCGCGCAACCGCCGAGCAGCAGCAACGCAAACACGCCGGGTATCCAGCGGCATGCGCGCGGCAGTGAAGAAGGCATGCTGGAGACACGCATCATGGCTTGATGTCGCTCCGCTTCGTCGCCGCAAGGCTATGCATTTTCTACGGACGCCTCGATGCGTCCTTCCCGGATGGCGTTGATGAAATCCCGGTAGTCCCGCTTGTTCTGGTCGGCATACTCGACGGCGAACTCGCAGATCGCCTCGTCGAAAGTCGCATTCGAGCCCATGTAGCCGGCCATTAGCGCCGCATCGCCGGAGCGGGCGTGCGCCCGCGCCAGCGCCCGGGCGCACAGCCTGCCATAGCCCTGCAACAGTTCGACATCCCATCCTTCGATGATCGCGCTGATCTTGACGTCGCGGAGTTGGCGCACATAGAAATGACGGCCGTTCCTGCCTTCCACCCAGCCGAGGAACATGTCGCTCGCCGCCTGCATCAGGCGCTGTCCGACGACGACGCGCTGGCCATGGTTCTTGTACTGGCTGCGACCGGCATAGGGTTCGAGCACCGACGCTCGTGCCTCCTTGACCTGCAGGAAGAGTGGATCGTCGTCGGCCGCCATGAACAGCCCGATGGAGCATGCGGTGCCGACGCTGCCCACCCCGACGACCTTCATCGCCAGATCGCAGAAGCGGAAGCGGTCGAACAGCACCCGGACATGCTCGGGCAGCGATTCGCGATAGGCGGCCACCGCCTCACCGTACTGTGTGGCGGCCCCAGGGGCATCTTCCGCCGAATGATGGAAAATCAGCGGCGGGTTGTCCTTGATCCTCGGCGTGGATCCGTCGTACTCGGCGAGCTTCGGAAAGATCGTTTCGGAAGCGCTGCCTTCGCGGGCTTTCTGCAGGCGCTTGGCGGCACGCTCCCTGTCCTTCTCGCTGGGAAATTCGGCGAGCACTTGCTCGGCAGTAATCCGGTCGTACCAGACGTCGAGGGCGCGCATTGCGGAGTAGTCGGCCATGCGCTCGCGGTATGCCCTAGCCGACGCCGTCGCAGCACGCGCCGCCTCGGTTTCGCTGAGTTGCAGATGGCGAGCGGCGATGACGATGCTCGCAACGAGACGCTTGAGATCCCATTCCCAGGGGGCGGGCAGTGTTTCGTCGAGGTCGTTGATATCGAAGATCACCTGCCGCTCGGGCGTGGCGAAGCCGCCGAAGTTCATCAGATGGGCATCGCCGCAGGCCTGCACCCTGAGCCCTGAATGCGGCGTGCCCGCCAGGTCGGCCGCCATGATCGCCGCCGCACCGCGATAGAAGGCGAACGGCGACTGCGACATCCGCCCGAATCGAAGCGGCACCAGCTCGGGCACCCTTCCCTTGTTCGATTCGACGAGGATTTCAACGGGATCGCGCCGCTTCCCGGGCGGTTTCCAACCGCCATGCGTTTCACGCGGCACGGCATCGCGCAAGACCTTGCCCTGTGCGCGACGCTGGTCGGCGGAAAGAACCTTGCCTTCCCGGGGCGGGGTCACGTTTTTCTTTTTCTGCTTGGCCATTTCATCTTCTTTTCCAGCGTATTCGAGTCGCGAGGACCCTGACGGATACATCGCTTGCGAGCGGCTCGCGGCCGTGCGCAGGAACAACTCTAGGCCCTCTGCACGAAACCATTTCTGACCTGCATCAAACGTGGCATCCTGATATTCGACTGGCGCGTCATCGCCCGCGGGATAGTTCGGCGACCAGGGCTTTCACCCGCGGATCGTCCGGCAGGGCTTCAGCCAGCTTGCGTGCATGGCCAAGTGCAGCGCGCGCATCCCCCGTCTCCCGTTCCATTGAGACCAGGGCTCCGAGAATGGCGACATCGTAGGGGTGGCGGCGGTCGGCCTCGCGCAACGCCGTCAGCGCCTCGCCCGAGCGCCCGGCCGAATGAAGCGCGACGGCCCAGACGTAGGCATAGCGCGACTGCTCCGGGGCAAGTCGCGCCGCCTCGGCCAGCGATTTCAAGGCCGCAACCTTGTCGCCCTTGCGCACCTGGGCCAGCCCCAGCGCATGAAGCAGGTCGGCCGAACGCGGCAGTTTCGCCAGTCCTTCGCGCAAGGTCGCCTCGACCTCTTTCTCATTCCCCTTAAGGCGCCAGGCGTCGGCAAGGTTGACCCAGGCGGACGCAAACTGCGGGTCGAGCTTCAACGCCCGCCGGTACGCGACCCCCGCCTCGTCGAAGCGTCCCAGGCGCAGGTAGAGGTTGCCGAGGTTCGTGTTGGCGTTCGGCCAGTCGGCATCCTGGCGCTGCACCTCGATGTATTCGCCCAGGGCACGGCGATAGGCCTCGCGTTGGCCTTCCGGCATCTGCGCTTCGGGTATGCCCGCCAAGACGCGTGCAGCCTCGATGCGAACCCCCCGTAGCGGATCGCTCAGCAGCGGCCCGGCGGCCCGTAGGCGGTTGCCGGGGTCTGCCGGCTCGATCATCTCCAGCGCGGCGATGCGTACCTCGGGGTCGGCATCCTGCAGCAATTCACGCGCAGTCGTCAGCATCGGCGTGCGCATATGCGGCACCAGCATCTGGGCGGCAGTCGCGCGCACCAGCGGCGGCTGCGCGCCGCTCTGCGCGAGCGCGAGCAGGCCGGGCACCGCCCTGGCGCCCTGCGTCACCCCGGCATGCAGCGCCGGCCCGATGCTCGGTCGCTGGCGCCAGCCCTTGCCATACCAGCCATCGAGCGCACCGGCTGCCCACTCCGGCTTCTTGCCGGCATGGCACTGTGTGCAGGCATCGGGACTACCGAGTTCCCGGGCCAGGTCAGGGCGCGGCACGCGCAGGCTGTGGTCGCGCCGCGCATCGATCACCATGTAGTTCTTTGTCGGCATGTGACAGGCAACACATTGGCCGCCCGCCGTCTCCGGCTTGTGGAAATGGTGCTGCGGACTATCAAACGCCGCCGCGTCGTGGCAACGCGTGCATAGCGCATTTCCTGCCGCCCGAGTCTTCGCGGTGTGTGGCTCATGGCAATCCATGCAGGTGACACCCTGCTGAAACATCCTGCTTTGCAGGTAGGAACCCCAGACGTAGACCTCTTCGCGCTGCTGGCCGTCGGCGTGGTAGTTCGGCGCAGTCAGCAGCGCCAGGCGGTGGGTGTCGGCCAGCGGCGCGCCGGGCTGGTCGCGCTCGGCGAGGGTGCCGCGGCGCGCATGGCACGCGGCGCAGGTGTTGTTGACCGCCGGGTCGGTCGGGCGATCCCGCCGCGCGTAGCGCGCGCCGGGCTCGGGAAAGCGCCAGGCCTCGCGCCAGCGGCTGGCCGTCGGAAAGGCAAGGCCCTTGTCGTCATCGGCCCGGTAGGGCTTGCCGGCGGTCTTCGCCCATTCGGCATGGCGCGATCCCGGGCCATGGCAAGCCTCGCAGGACACGTTCAGTTCGCGCCAGTTCGTGTGGTAGCTGTCGGTCGCCGCATCGTAGCCCTTGCGCAGTCCGGTGGAGTGGCATTCGGCACATTGCAGATTCCAGTTCTGGTAGAGCCCGGTCCAGTGCAGCGGGTCCTTGTGGACGATCTTTTCCCCGGCAAAAAGATGGAACCAGCGTTGTCCGCCCGCTGCCTTGGGCCGACTGTCCCAGGCAATCGAAAGCGCCTGCAGTCGCCCGCCGGGAAACTCGACCAGATATTGCTGCAGCGGCGTCACGCCGAAGACGTACTTGATCGGGAAATCGGCCAGCTTGCCGTCGGCCCCATCGGTAGTGACGTAGAACGTGTCGCCACGCTTGAAAAAGCGTGAAACCACGCCGCGATGGCTGAACGTGGCGCCGCCGAAGTCGCCCAGCACGGTCGCCGCAGTCGGCTCCTGCATGGCCAGGTCGTGATGCGATCCCCGCCAGGCCTGGGCCTCCTTGGCATGGCAGCCCGCGCAAACCTGCTGGCCGACGTAGGTCGCACCCACCGGCTTGGCGCCCTGCTCGGCGCCCGCGGCCATGCTCCAGGCCAGCCATGACGCCAGCACGGCGACGATGGTCGGGAAAGTGGGGCGACGCATCGAAAGCATCGTGCTCAGGCTCCAGCCATTGCCTTGCGGCTCGAGCAAGCCCCTTGGGCGGATTGCCCGGCTACTCGCTCTTCAGCCGTTTCGCGCCTTCGATCAGGGGGTGCCAGCCGAATACGAGCGTAAACATGAAGCCGTCCATGCGCAGGTCGTCGGGCGCCTTGTCGTTGACGGTCGACTTGTAGCCGACGGTGAGGTTCACGTTGTCGTTGATCTGGTAGCCAAGCGTGAGCCCGACGCCGACGTTGTTAAGCCGTGACCCGGTGACGCCGTTGATGGTCGCACGGCCGCCGCTGTACCAGGAAGCATCGACCGCCCCCCACAGATGCTCGGTGAAGTCGCGCGTCAGGTGAGCGTCGAGCTGGTACATCGGATCGGTTTCCATGGTCTGGCCGACATAATCGTTGTTCTTTCCGAAGAGCCATACGGCGGGAAGGAACTCCAGGGTGGTGCGCCGCCCCGGAACCCACGAGCCGAGTTGCCAGATCATGGGCATTCCCAAGCGCCCATACCAGCGGTTCTGGCCGATATTCAGTTGCTTGCTGTTGTCGTACTCACCAATCGGCAACGCCAGGTCGGCAAGCAGGTCGATGGAGAATCCCGGCTCGTAGCGCATGGCATCCGGGATGTTCTTCTGCGCCTTGGGGCCGAGGATGTTGATGTCGAACTCGAGCATCGGGTCGCCGAAGCCGCTCGCCGACTGCTTGGCCGTCCGTCCGGCGACCGTGACGTCGCCGGAGATTCGGCCCATGGGCAGGATGAGCGCCGCCATGGCCGAGCGATCGGCCATGGTAAAGGTGTGTGCATAACCCGCCATGGCCAGGGTGGCATCGAAGTTCGCTCCCGGGGTTACCGTATGTCCGGCATCGAACGGGTTCGTGTTGCCGCTGATCGAATTGACGATGAGCGGCACCCCGTTGGCGCCCGACAGGCTCTTCAAGTAGAACCGTCCCGGTACCTGGGCCGAGGATTGCAGCGGGTAGAGCGCGCCCAGCGTCAGCGTCGTCGCGACGACCAGTCGCAGCCAGACAAGCGGTTTCATGAGGCCTGCGTCGTTTTTCATAAGCTATGTGTCCTTCGTGAATAATGCTCGGCGCGTCAAGGTTCAAGGCTTGGGATCGGCCACCATGTCCTTGGGCGGAATGAACTGTCGCTTGTAGATCATCGGCGGATAGCCGGCATCGTCAGGCACGCGCGGCGGCAACTGGTCCTCCAGCGTCTCGAACGCGGAGCGGCTGGGCAGGATGACGTTGTTCGCCTTGGCATAGCTGTCCCAGAGGGCGAGCATCTCCCGCAACTTGTCGGGGTGCTGTGCCGCGAGGTCCTTGCGCTCGGCGGGATCGGTCGCGAGGTTGAAAAGCTCCCAGTCGCCCTTGCCGAAGGACTTGAACTGCCAGCGGATCTTCCAGTCGCCTTGCCGCACCGCACGGTTGCCGAAGATCTCCCAGGCGAGATAGTCCTGCTCCTGCCGCGGCGATTCCGCCTGGCCCGCGAGCACCCGGTTCCAGGACTTGCCGATGAGGTCGGGCGGCGTGCGTCCGTCCTGGGTCTTCGCCGGGTAAGTGGCGCCGGCGAGTTCGAGCAGCGTCGGCATGATGTCGGCGACGTGCATGAGCCCGCGGTTGATGCTGCCTTTGGGCCGCTTGACGGCCGGGCCGCTGACCACGAGCGCGTTGCGGATGCCGCCTTCCGCGACCCAGCCCTTGTACTGGCTGAAGGGCGTCATCGACACCTGTGCCCACATTGGGCCGTAGCCAATGTAGGAGCCGGGGTCGCCCCAGGCGTTGGGGTGCGTCTGCGACCACTTGATCGCCGCGAAGAGGAAGTCGCGCGAGCCGGGCGACCCAGCGATCATCTTGAACAGGTCGGTGCCCTCGGCGCCGTTGTCGCCGAACACGATGAAGACCGTGTTCTCGTACTCGCCGATCTTCTTGAGGTGGTCGATGAGCCGGCCGACGTGGAAGTCCATGTTCTCCATCATGCCGGCATAGAGCTCCATCTTCTTGCCTGCGATCGCCCGGGCCGCCGGCGCCAGCACGATCGGATCGGGCAGGAACCACATGCGCTCGGCGAGCTGGGTGCCGGCGGGCGTAATGCCGAGCTCGATCTGTCGCTTCAGCCGCTCCTGGCGCACCGCGTCCCAGCCTTTGTCGTACTTGCCGACGTCGCGGTCGCGCCATTCCTTAGGCAAGTGATAGGGGTCGTGCGGGGCCTGGTGCGCGACATAGGCGAAGAAAGGTTTGCCGTCGCCGCGGTTGGCGTCGATGAAGCCGATCAGCTTGTCGGTGTAGGTCTTGGTCGCGTAGTAGTCCTTGGGCAACTCCGTCAGGTAGCGGCCATCCTCGGTAAACACCGACTGCGGCGCCGCCCCGGTGAAATTCGTCATGTCCCAGTAGCTGCCGGCGCCGTCGAGCAGCGAGAAGTCGCGTTCGAAGCCGCGCGCGGCGGGGATCAGCTCGGGCGCCTTGCCCAGGTGCCACTTGCCGACCATGTAGGTGTGATAGCCGGCGCCCTTGAGCACCTGCGGCAGCGTGACGACTTGCGTGTTGAGAAAGCCTTCGTAGCCGGGGACGCCGCGCTGGTTGGGGGCGGTCCACTCATCCATGTTGCCCATGCCGTTCACGTGGGTGTCGACGCCGCTGAGCAGCATCGAGCGCGTCGGCGAACAACTCGCATGGGTGTAGAAGTTGGTGAAGCGAACGCCTTCGTTCGCCAGGGAGTCGAGGTTCGGCGTTCTGATCTCGCTGCCGAAGGAGCCCATGTCGGCGTAGCCCATGTCGTCACCGAGGATGACAACGATGTTCGGTCGGCGGGGTGCATCTGCGGCCAAGGCAATGCCGGGTGCGGCGAACGCCGCGAACATGCCGATAACGCCAAACATTCTCAGCAACCCACGCCGCTTGCCCGGCTTTCTTGCTATGGCGCACGTCAAGCGCGGCAGAACGGTCTCCATTGCCCACTCCCTAAAACATCAACTGAAAATAATAACCTGATTACGTGCGCCATCACCCATGTTGATGGGTGATCATTGGGCAGGTCTGGACCATTTTCTGGTTCAGCGCCGAAGGTGTCGCGCACGACTGATAGACTTTCCTTCTCCTGCCCCGGTCGGCCAGATTTCGCGTCTGTACGGCCACCTTGCGCAGTTTCAGGCCAGCCATCAGGACCGTCTATCGGAATACCGCATAACATGGAAATAGAGGAACCTCCCGGCGACATCGTCGAACCCTCGGTCACGGTTGTCGACATCTGCGACCCCACGACCGTCAACGCCGGCATTGAACTGATCGATCAGGATGCGGTGCAGCTGCAGTCGAAGCCCCTGCGTGCGCGTCGAGTGATTACTCGCCTCGAGACTGCCACGGTGATGTTCCATTCGTGCAACCTTCGCCTGAGAACCGCCACCAGCGTCCGCAAGGATTTTTTCGCCTACGTCACCTTTGGCCCGCAAGCGAAGGGGACCGTAAACGGCTTGGCGGTACGACCGGGCCTTATGCTGGCCGTTGCGCCCGAAACCGAAGTCAGGTTCGTGGTCGATGCCGGCTGGGAGGCCATCGCCTTCCTTCTTCCGCCGCACGATATCAACGTCCATCTGAACGCGCGCCAACGTGAAGGAGAGTTTCATATCCCGCAGGGGGTCGAGGCACTCCAAGTCGACGAAGCGGAGGCTCGCGCCCTCTTCGACTGGGGGAAGCGGCTCATAGACACTGCCGTACTTGAGCCCGCCCTATTCAACGAGTGCATGAGCGGTCGGGCCGCCGCCCAGGTCGAGTTGCTCGAGATTCTATTGGCAACGCTGGACATGGCCCGAAAATACGAGCCGTCCCGCAGCGACAGAACGCGGCAGGTGCAGGCGCACATCGTGCACATCGCCGAGGATCACGCCCAATCGCTGACCGGCACCAGTATCTACGTTACCGACCTCTGCCGGGTTGCCGGGGTGAGCGAACGTACCCTCCAATATGCATTCAAGGAGGTCCTCGGATTGACGCCGATAGCCTATCTGACCCGGCTCAGGCTGCATCGCGTGAGGCAGGCACTCCTTGCAGCACATCCGGAATCGACAACCATCTCGGTCGAAGCGCTCCGCTGGGGCTTCTGGCACTTCGGTGAATTCGCTCGGGCCTACAAGGACTGTTTCAGCGAGCTGCCGTCGGACACGCTACGGAGAAAACCCTCGTGACCCATCCTGGTGCAATCGGGGATGGAGCCCACGCCGATGACGAGCCCAGGCTAATCAGGGGGTGCCCGCCCCCGGCACCTCGACCTCGACCACTCGCAGGGTGGCGCTGGGCGTACGCGCAATCTCGGCCGGATCATGGGAGTCCGAGCCGCAGATGAAGAGGTGCCGGCGTTCCGGCCCGCCCAGCATCACCGCATAGCACTCCGTGTCCAGTTCGACCCGCTCGACGATCTCGCCGCCTTCGCGGACCCGCAACGCGCCGTACTTGCCCTCGGGGTTGGCGAGCCACACGGCGCCCTCGGCGTCGAGCGCGATGCCGTCCGGACTCACGTCCTCGGGCAAGTGGGCATAGACGCGCCGATTGGCCAGTGATCCGTCGGCTCCGACGTCGAACGCGGTCAGGCGGTGGCCCATGGTCTCGCCGACGATCAATGTCTTGCCGTCGGGCGTGATCACCATCCCGTTCGGGAAGTGCAAACCGTCGGCGACGACCCGGGTACGCCCATCGGGATCGACGCAGGCGATCACGCAGGTATCGACAGGCTTGAGCGTGGGATCGAAGAAGTTGTAGCCGATGTCTCCGACATACATCCGGTCCCGGGCATCGACGATCCCGTCGCTCAGGCAGAAGGTCGTGATGTCGGCGAGGTTAGCCAGGGGCTGCAGGGTCTTTCCGTCCCAGCGGTGGATCTGCCGCTGCATGGCGTCGCCGACCAGAATGCTGCCGTCGCGTCGGAATCCAAAGGCGTTCGGAATGAATGGCAGCTCCACCGCCGTCTCGACCCGACCCGCGAGGTCCGCGGTCTTGATCCGCTTGTCGTGGATGTCCAGGAACCACAGCTTGCCGTCACGCCAGCGCGGACTTTCGGTGAATTTCAGGCCGCGCGTGTTATCGATCAATATCTTGCCGCTGTGTGTCTTCATGCCGGTTTCCCTTCCAATGCCATAACTTTCGTTGTCAGCGTGCCCGCCGCCGGCTTACGCGCTGGCGCGATTGATGAAGGCAAGGCTGAGGTCGGTGATCGAGCGTGTCACGTGGCCTTTGCCGCTGACGTCGTCGCAGTAGATCAGACCGCCGGGGCCCAGGCGCACGGTTGTGCCGTCGCTGGCCGTCACCTCGCCCTCACCGGAGAGAACGATGCAGATATAGGGCTGCGGCGCATTGTGCGACGGCGCCTCGGTCCCGGCCGGGACCGATAACGTGACAAAACTGGTGACTGCTTCGATCTCGGTCATTCGCCCCATCGGGTTCGGCGGTGGCCCGAGGCGGGCTTCGTGCTCCGGAAGATCACAGACGCCGATGTGCGTCTCGCCCTGTTCGTCGGAGCAGATACGCGGGAACTTCATGGCCGGGTTTCCTTCTGCTGTGACTAAAAACTATTCTGTCTCACGTCCGCCGACGCGATGCCTACAGGTCGTGAAACTTCTGCAGCGCCGTCCGCAGCGGCCAGCGGCTGGGCAGCAGCTTGCGCGCCGGCTCGGCGAAGCGGCAATGCAGTGTCCCCAGCCGCTCGAAGCTGATCTCGATCTCGGCGCCCGGATCGATGAAGTCGTCGTGGTCGAGGCCGGTGCAATCCGGAATGGTGCCGAAGCCCATGACCGATCCGGGCTTGATGGACGTGATGAATCCGAGCCAGGCGAAGACATCCTCTGCCTTGTGATCGATGTCGGCCGTCGACCCCTGATAGCGGACCTGCCCGTCGACCTTGACGACGACCTTGAGATCGTACGGATCGCCGATCTCATCCGCCGTGACCAGATAGGGGCCGAGCTGATTACCCTTGTCCATGTCCTTCGTCAGGCAGAAGCCGCCGATGAACTCCTGCGCCTGGACGTCGCGGGCCGAAACGTCGTTGAAGATGCAGAAGCCCGCCACGGGCTGCCGTGCGTTGCCGTAGACGACGGCCAGTTCGGGCTCGATGTCCAGGCGCGACGTATAGAGCGGCCAGGGGATGGTCTCCCCGTCGCCGACGATCGAGTTCATGTTGCACTTGTAGTAGGACAATCGCTCCGGCAGGCCTGCCGGCGGTGCGGTCGGCTTGACCAGCAGCATCTTCGCGAAGGCCTGCAAGATCGGGGCGGTCTGCGGGTTGTCCTTCTCGTACTTCATCATGGTTTCCGCAGAGTTCTTGAGATGCCGTGGCGTCAGGCCGAAGTCGAACAGCGCCGCCACCTCGACCGGCTCGTGCAGGCTCACGTCCTGCAGGCGCGGCCTTTCGCCCTCGGGCCATTCGCCCAGATGCGCCCCGCCCCAATCGGCCAGTTCGCGCGCCGCGTGCTCAGTCTCCGGCAGGCCGGCCAGGTAGGCGTGGCTGTCGCCCAGGCCGGGCCGGGTGATCCCGCTGCGCTGCTGCATGGTATCGAACGCGATGGCACGGTCGCCGATGACGACGCCGAAGCGGGGCTTGGAGTGGCCTTGGGAAAAACGGATCAGCTTCATCGTGGTGTTCCTCGTTTACTTCTGCCGGGTCAGAACTCGACCTCGATGCCCTTGGCCTTGGCCACGGCGAGGACCGCGTCGAAGACTTTCGCGTGGTCCCACGGTGTGTCCGTGGCCTCGCTGCGGAACTCGCGGTAGGCCCGCTCGACGTTCATGAACAGGCGCGCCGGGGCCCGCCATCCGCCATAGGGCCCAAAATCGATCTTCTTCGACGCCTCCAGGGCGCTCAGTCCCAGCCCGAAACAGCGCTGCGATTCCTCGCGCACGTATTCGAGGTAGGCCTTCATCTCCAACGCGCCCTCGATCCCGCACACCGGCCCATGTCCGGGAACGATGACGTCCGGGTCGAGCGAGATGATGAGATCGAGGACCTTGAGCCATTTCTCGTAAGTGCCGTTCCAGCCCATGGGGGTGCACTCGCGGAAGATCACGTCGCCGGCAAACACGACCTTTTCCTTGGGCACATGGATGATCGAATCACCGATCTGGTGGCACGGCCCCACGTAGATGAGGTGCACTTCCGTGCCGTCTAGATCCAGAACGTGCCGCTCCTCGAACACCGTCGTCGGCAGCACCAGCCTGATGCCGTCGAAATCGTAGTCCTGCTGCAACTGCCTGGCGACGGCCAGAACGCCCGGGTGCAGGGCCTTGAGCAGCATCCGCGTGAGGAAGCGATCGGCCCCCTTGAGCAGCTGCTGGGTCTCCTTCGGGTCGGCAACATGCGGCATCAGCTCCTTGACCGTCCGGTGCGCGATGATCTCGGCTCCCTCGAAGAGCTGGTTGCCCCACACGTGGTCGCCGTCTTCATGCGTATTGATCACGCGCTTGGGCATGGCGCGCCAGACCTTGCCGAACAGCTCGATCATCCTCCGCCCGTGGGGCAGGTCCGATTGCGTGTCGATGACCACGCCGCCACCGAGGTTGATGAGCCCCGAGTTGGCGTCGCACACGAGGTTTTTCTCATTGAGGACGGCGTAGCAGTTCGCGCTGACTTGCTGAAGTTTCATGGCGGCTCCCGATTCCTTTGGAAAATCGCACTGCGTTTCGTCTACGCTTCAGCGGCGCGCAGCCCTGATGCCGAAACGAGTCTAGGCCAACTGCACGGAATCCGTTCTGACTTATGTCAAGAGTGACACGATCCGCATTCGGCTGGCTACGCTCCGGGTCAATTCTTCTTGATGATCAGCGGCCCCTTCACGGCCTCCATGACGTAAGACACGGGCAGATCGTTCTCGAGCAGGGTGGCCATGGCGAGCAGGTCGCGCACTGAAGTATGGGATTCTTCTTCATAGCCTTCTTTCATGGTAACTAGGCCCCGCGGGAAGGTGCAGCGTCCGAAATTCAGCTGTTCAATGATCCGGAGAACAGGATTTCGCTCCAGACGGCCGGCAATTTGCTGGCGGTTTGCGGGACCATGACGTCCTGCGAGCCTGATCGTCTCGCAGCAGGGCACGGCCGGTCCGGACGAGGAAGGCCAGGTCAAGGTCTTCCTCGAACTCAACGGCCAGTCGCGCGTGATCCGCGTCGCCAAGGCTGGGCTCGCCGGCGTCAAGACCAAGCCCAAGGCCGAGGAAGGCAACCCGAAGCACCTCGGCGCGCC
>JAABQU010000252.1 GCA_011391285.1 Thiobacillus sp. | reverse complement strand
GGATCCACCACGTCGCGTAGGTGGAAAAGCGGAAGCCGCGTTCCGGATCAAATTTTTCCAGCGCGTGAATCAGACCAAGGTTACCCTCCTCGATCAGGTCGTCGAGCGCAACACCGCGATGCTGGTAGTGCTTGGCGACGCTGACGACCAGCCGCAGGTTGGCCTCGATCATCTGCTGGCGGGCGGCAAAGTCGCCGGCACGTGTAGCGCGCGCCAGCGCCAGTTCCCGGGCCGGCTTCAGCAGCGGCGTGGCGCCGATTTCATTCAGGTAAAGCTGGGTGACATCTTCGAGAAAGCCATCTTCGCCGGCGGGTTCATGGGCGATTTCGGCAGGATCTTCGCTACCCTCATTCGCTTCGACGTCTGCCATCAGCGCTTTGGCAGAAACTTGAGAGGATCGACCGGCTTGCCCTGCTGCCGCACTTCGAAATGCAGCTTCGGCTGGTCGGCATCGGAATTACCGAGTTCGGCGATCTTCTGGCCAGCCGTCACCGCCTGTCCATCCTTGACGAGGATGCGGCTATTGTGGGCATACACGGAGCTGTAGCCACCACTGTGCAAGACCACGACCAGGTTGCCATGCTTGGGGAATACGCCGACGTAAATCACCTTGCCCGCCGCAGCAGCCTGTACGGGATCTCCAATTTTTCCGGCAATATCGATGCCCTTGCTCAACTCCTGATTGCTGTCGGCGCCCTCGCTGAAACCTGCAAGGAGCTTGCCGGTTGCCGGCCAGGCCCAGTCGGTATTGCCCGCCGGCGGCGGCGCGACAACCACTGGGGCAACTTTCTCGGCGGGTAATTTTTCAGCCGGGGCGGCCGCAGCAGTCTGGGCAACCGGAGACTGAGCTGCGGCCTGCGCCTTCAACAGCGCGAGGTTTTCCTCGGAATACGGCAGCTTGCCGCCTTTCGGGGAACGCTTGAGCCTGTCGCTATTGGCAGGAGCAGCGGGAGGTAAAGTCGGCGCTGGCGGGACGGCGGCGTCAGGCGCACTGTCGAGCGAGCGGGCAACCACGGGGCCGCCGATGGCGATCGGCTGCACAACGGTGCCTTCAGCAGCCGGCGCGGATAAAGTATCGACGCGCCCCGGTACGCTGACCAGCAACTGCTGGCCGATGGTGATGCGTTTGTTGCTGTCGAGGTTGTTCCACGCCGACAGGTCGCGCGTGTCGACGCCCTGTTCGCGCGCGATGCTGTAGAGGGTATCGCCCCGCTTGACGGTGTACATCTTGCCGGCTGGTGCGGCCGGCTTGCCGGGCACGGCGCCTTCGATGCGCGTGGGGCTGCGGCCATCGGCCACCGGCGCGGGCACGTTGCTGGCGCAACCGGCCAGGCTCAGCAGTACCAAGGCGATCAAGGGGGCAATCAAGTTGTGCCACATCATGCCACTCCCGGCAACAGCGGCACAAAGCGCACCGCGTCGAAACGATTTTCGGCCCAGCCCTGCGGGGTTTTTTCGATCATCACCAAAGCCTGTTCTCCTCCGCCGACCGGAATGATCAGCCGCCCACCCATGGCGAGTTGGTCGCGCAGGGATTGCGGTACGCTGACACCGGCGGCCGCGACAATGATACTGTCGAACGGCGCCGCTTCGGGCAGGCCGCCCATGCCGTCGGCGTGCTTGAGCCGGATGCGCGTCAGCCTGAGTTGTTTAAGATGCTCGCGCGCCCGCGCCAGCAGCGGCGCGAGCCGTTCGACGCCGAACACATCGTGCGCCAGTTGCGCCAACACCGCCGTCTGGTAGCCACAACCGGCACCAATTTCGAGCGTCTTGCCGAGTTTCTCGCGGCCGTCGAGCAACAGCTCGATCATGCGCGCCACGATGTAGGGCTGCGAGATGGTCTGACCGAGAATCAAGGGCAAGGCCGTGTCCTCGTAGGCACGGTGGGCCATCGCCTCGGCGACAAAAATATGGCGCGGCACGGCTGCCATCGCCGCGAGCACCTGCTCGTTACGGATGCCCTGCTCGCGCAGACGCTCGATCATGCGCGTGCGCGTGCGCTCTGAGGTCATGCCCACACCGGGGAATGCCGCCAGTGCGTTCATGACACCAGCCACCCGCGCAGCGCATCCATCTGACCGGTGTGGGTCAGATCGATCTGCAGGGGCGTCACCGACACCCAGCCGTTGGCCACCGCATGGAAATCCGTCCCTTCGCCCGCATCGGCCGCCGCACCGGCCGCGCCGACCCAATACACGGTCTCGCCACGGGGCGACACCTGCTTCACCACCGGCTCGGCCTTGTGGCGACGCCCCAGGCGGGTAATCCGCACACCTTGCAGCTCAGCGTAGGGCACATCGGGCACATTCACATTGAGCAGTACCGGTGCGCCCATGGGTAAAAATTCTGACTTTGTGAGGAAACGTTCAGCCAGTTCGCGCGCCACGCTCGCTGCCGTTTCAAAATACTTACCCTCGAAACTGCCGAGCGACACGGCAATCGACGGCACGCCGAGCAGATAGCCTTCCATCGCCGCCGCCACCGTTCCCGAATACACCGTGTCGTCACCCATGTTGGGGCCGAGATTGACGCCCGAGACCACCATGTCCGGTTCGTGATCGAGCATGCCGGTCACCGCCAGATGCACGCAATCGGTCGGCGTGCCATTCACGTAATGGAAACCGTTGGCCGCCTGCTTGAGGTGCAATGGCCGGTCGAGCGTCAGCGAATTTGAGGCGCCACTTCGGTTGCGCTCGGGTGCCACCACGGTGATATCACCCATGCCCTGCATGGCTGCCGCCAGCGCTGCGAGACCAGGGGCGTAGTAGCCGTCGTCGTTGGAAAGAAGGATGCGCACTATTTCAGGAAATTTATGCTGATATCGCGGAATTGATCGGTGCCGGCCTGCGCCAGCCATTCGAAAGCCACCATCTCGCGGCAGACGATCGTAATTCCTTGGTCACGCATGCGTTCCAGCGCCAGAGCCTTGTGCGCGGGATCGCGCGAGCCGACGGCTTCCGCGACGACGAAAACCTGCTTGCCGGCTGCCGCGAGCTCCAGCACCGTTTGCAGCACGCAAACATGGGACTCGATACCGCACACCACGACCTGCGGTCGCTCCATGCCCGGCAGCCCCGGCAGGCAATTGCCGGCGACACAGGAAAAGTGCAGCTTCTCGCCGGTCGCACCCGGCGGCAGGCGCGCCGCCAATTCGGCATGTGTGTGGCCGATACCTTTGGGATATTGCTCCGTCGCCGCCACCGGCACGCCAATGCGCTGCGCGACCTGCACGAGCCAGTCGATATGGCCGAGCACGCGCTGCCAGTCATGGATATGGTCCAGCAGGCGTTCCTGGACATCGACGACCAGCAGGGCAGATTGGTCCACGCGCATCAAAGGAGTTAAAGTCATGGGGCGATTTTACCGGAGGTCGTTCATGGTCTTGCGCATGAAACAGAGGTCTTCCCACGCCTTAGCTTTATCCGGCAGGTTGCGCAGCAGGTAGGCCGGGTGATAAGTCACGATCAGCGGGAAACCGGCAAAGTCGTGCGCCTTGCCGCGCTCGGCGGCGATCTTCACTTCCTGCTGCAGCAAGGTTTGCGCGGCCGGCTTGCCGAGCGTGACGATCAACTTCGGCTGGATCAGCTCGACCTGCCGCGCCAGGAAAGGCCAGCAGGCGGCCGTTTCGCCCGGTTCCGGCGCGCGGTTATCCGGCGGGCGGCACTTCACGGCGTTGGCGATATACACATCACTGCCGCGCTTGAGGTCGATGGCCGCCAGCATGGCGTCGAGCAACTTACCGGACTGGCCGACGAAAGGCTCGCCACGCTCGTCCTCTTCCGCGCCGGGTCCTTCACCAACGAACAGCCAATCGGCCGCCACATCGCCGACACCGAGCACGGCCTGTTTGCGCGTCTTGCACAATTCGCAGGCAGTGCAATCCGCCACGGCCTGCTTCAATTCATCCCAGCCCATCGCGGCGATGGCCGAAGTACGAGCGTCAACAGTGTGCGCGTCCACCGATCCAGAAATAGCCGGTTCGTTGGCGACCCCCTTCTTTTTTTTCGGCGGCTGGCGCAGCTTCCAGATCGGCCCGAGGCCCATTTCCTTCAGTATTTGTTCGCGGTTCATAGTGGGTTCAAAGTGTTTTGGCCATCACGATGGCGTCTTCCCTTCCAGCAGAGGCCGGATAGTAACCGCGCCGGCGACCGATCTCAGCAAAATCAAAATGCCGGTAGAAGGCAACAGCACTCTCGTTAGAAGTTCGCACCTCTAGCAGCATGCGCTTCATGCCCGCCTGGCGTGCCTGGTCACAAAGAAATTCGAGTAGCGCACGCCCCAGTCCGGCACGCTGGCGTTCGGGCACCACGCTGATGTTGAGCAGGTGCGCCTCATCGACAGCGCGCATCACCACGGCGAAGGCCACCAGCGTACCGGCTTCGCGCGTCAACCAGCAGTCGTGGCCGGTAGCCAGTGAGTCGCGAAAATTGCCCGGCGACCAGGGAAAGGGATGGATGCGCTGCTCGGCGGCCGTCACCTCCTCCAGGTCGGCGACAGTCATCGGTACAAAGCTCATTTGCTGCCGCCGCGCGCCAGGCGCTCCGCTGTGGTCAGCGCCACCTTGTCACGGATGTAGAGCGGCACGGCCGCTGCCGCCGCTACCCCAGCGCCACGCGCGAGTAGCGGCGCGGCCAGACGCGCCACAGCGGCGGCAGTCGGATAAAGCGCGGCGTCAACGCCGCTCAAACGATCCCCCAGCCGCTGAAGCAATATCTCGCCCCACACGCCAAAACCGTCGCCGACGCCGCGCCAACCCGCGCCATCCGGAAAAGGCGCCGTCCCGCCAGCGCCGACTTTTGGCGCCATGATTTCCTCGACGGATTCACCGGCCACCACGTAAGCGGCGACATACACCTCGTTCATGCGCGCATCGAGACAGGCCAGCACCTTGCCGTCGCCATTCGCCAAGGCCAGGGCCGCCAGCGAACCGACCGGCACGACGGGCACATCCAGCCCGAAAGCCAGCCCCTGCGCCACACCGCACGCCAGACGCAGGCCGGTGAAACCGCCCGGCCCGGCGCCGAAGGCGATGCCGTCGAGTTGTTGCAAGCTCAAGCCGGCGCCGGCAAGCAGCTCTCCGGCCCAGGGCAACAAACGCTCGGAACCGCCATTCGGCACATCGGCCGACTTTTCGGTGAGCGCACCATCACACCAGAGGGCGACCGACAGGCGACGGGTGGAGGCTTCGAAGGCAAGGAGTTTCACGGCGCGGATTTTAGTCGACCCGCCCCGCACAGCGCGGCAGATCAGTCCCGGTGATGTTGCCGGCCACCGCCGCCACCACCACCACGCGGATAAAGCGTTTGCCCGGCATCGCGGATATCGCGGCGCAACTGGTGACGGTCTTCGGGGCTCATCTGCTGCCAGGTATCGCGGCGCTGCTGCCGCGCTTCACGCTGCTCGGGCGACATTTCCCGCATCTGTTCGCGCATCTGTTCACGCATTTGCGCACCCCGCCCGAACTGCCCGGGAGGCGGCGCATCCTGTGCTGCCACCGGACCTGCGGCGGCCGCCAGACAGCACAACAGAAGAATGAGGACGGGCTTTTTCATGCCCGCATTGTAGGCCGTGGCCCCGGGCAAGCAGCGGCCGGGTTTGTAACAATCCTTTGCGAATTGCCGTACCGGCAACATCTCGCAATGCCTCGGCCCGAAACGGCAGTATCCTTTCGGCCATGAATACCGAGACCCGCAAACCCAAAATCCTCGTCGTCGATGATGACGTGCGCTTGCGCAGCCAGTTGGAGCGCTATCTTGCCGATCAGGGCTTCACCGTCAAAACCGTCGCGGACGGCAGCGGCATGGATCGCGCCCTCGAACGCGAACTCTACGACCTGATCGTTCTCGACCTGATGCTGCCAGGCGAAGACGGCCTGTCGATCTGCCGCCGCCTGCGTGGCAGTGCTGGTGCTCAGAATGCAGTCGCCATTCTCATGCTCACCGCCAAGGGCGACGACATCGATCGCATCGTCGGCCTCGAACTTGGTGCCGACGACTACTTGCCCAAACCTTTCAACCCACGCGAACTGGTGGCACGTATCCATGCCGTGCTGCGCCGCCGCGCCGCACCGCCGCCTGCCGGCGCACCCGCCACCGCGCACGAGGAGGTACATTTCGGCAAGGTGACCGTCAACCTCGCCACGCGCGAACTGACGCGAGAAAACACGACTACCCTGCTCACCACCGGTGAATTCGGCCTGTTGCAGGTGCTGATCAAACATCCGCGCCAGCCCTTGTCCCGCGATAAATTGATGGAGTTGGCGCGCGGCCGCGAGCACGGCGTATTCGACCGCGCCATCGACGTGCAGATCTCGCGGTTGCGCAAGCTGGTCGAGGACGATCCGGCGAAACCGCGCTATCTGCAAACGGTATGGGGCTTCGGCTACGTGTTTGTTCCCGATGGGCGGGATGCGGGCTAAGGCGGGGCCAAGGCATTGCGACTGATCCCCAAGAGCCTGCTGTGGCGGGCTTTTCTGCTGATCGCCAGCTTGATGCTGCTGGCCGTGGCCGCCTGGCTGGCAATCTTCAGCGAAGCGGAGCTCGAGCGCCGCACACGCCAGCTTGCGCAGATGGTGGCCAGCGTCACCAACCTGACGCGCGCCGCGCTGTTGGCCTCGCGTCCGGAACACCGTCAGGTGCTGCTGGAAGAACTCTCGGACCGCGAGGGCTTGCACATCTACCCGGCCGAAGCGGACGACCAGATCGCCCCGCCGCCGCCGACCCCCTTCACGCTGCGCCTCGAAAACCGGTTGCATGAAAAGCTCGGTGCAGAAACACAACTCGCCTTCAATCTGAATGACGAGCCCGGCCTGTTCATCCGCTTCCGCATTTTTCCCGGCGATGAGGGCGACTACTGGCTGGCGCTGCCACGCGACCGCCTGGAACGGCATTTCCCCTGGCAGTGGCTGGGTTGGGGCGTGGCGGTATTGCTGCTGTCGCTGGTCGGCGCGTGGCTCATCGTTTTCCGCATCACGCGCCCCCTCAAGGCACTCGAAACAGCGGCACGAAAAATCGGCGCTGGCGAGACGGCACCGCTGCTACCCGAGCATGGCCCGCAGGAACTCGTCGCCGTCACTGCGGCGTTCAACCACATGAGCGCCGACCTGCAACACCTGGAAGAGGATCGCAGCCTGCTGCTGGCCGGCATCTCCCACGACCTGCGCACACCGCTGACACGCCTGCGCATGGAAACCGAACTCAGCGTGACTGACGACGAGGCGCGCAACGGCATGGCGGCCGACATCGCCGAGATGGATCGCACCATCGGCCAGTTCCTCGACTTTGCGCGGCCGGGGCAGGAAACCGCAGCAACTGAACCAACCGATCTCACCACGCTGCTCGACGACATCGCCGCACGATATGGCGAGCGTGTGCAACTCATCACCCGCCGTTCCGCCAGCGCCGACTTTTCGCTTGGCACAACTGGCACAGTGGTCACGGCAGATGTCAGGCCGCAGACCTTGCGCCGCGCCATCATCAACCTCATCGAAAATGCCCTGCGCCACGGCAGCAGCGAGGCACCCGTCGAGTTGGCGCTGACGACCGAAGGCCAGGAAGTCGTCATCGGCATTCTCGATCGCGGCCCTGGCATCGCGGCCACCGATGTCGAGCGCCTCAAGCAGCCCTTCACGCGCGGTGAAACCGCACGCACTGGCGCCGGTGGCGCCGGGCTGGGACTGGCCATCGTCGAGCGCATCGTGCGCGCCCAAGGCGGCCGACTGGAACTGCTGCCCCGGGTAGGTGGCGGGCTGGCGGCGCTGCTCCGGCTGCCGCGCGCCTAATTCAGCTTTTCGCCACGCTCGATGCGTTCGAGAAACGCGCGCGCCTCTTCCTGGCCGTGGCTGGCGGCCATGCGCAGCCATTTCATCGCCAGGCGCAAATTTTTGGCGACGCCCGCCCCCCGGTAATAAGCCGCGCCCAACTCGTATTGCGCATTCACCTCGCCGAGCAGCGCCGCCCGGCGCAGATGGCGCAGGGCCTGCTTCGCATCACGGCGCACCCCTTGACCGTGCAACAGGCAAAAGCCTAGGCTGTAGAGCGCAAAGGCATCTTCATGCTGATCCACCGCCTGCTCGTACCAGCGAAAAGCCTCGCGGTAATTTCGCACCACGCCCTCGCCGTGATAGTAGAGATCGGCCAGCGCCAGCTTGGCATCGAACAGCGTCGCCGCCTGGCGATACCAGGTCACCGCCTGCGCCGCATCCACCTCACCGCCCAGCCCGTGCCTGAAACACTCAGCCAGCATGTAGGCGGCGCGCCGGTGACCCAACTCGCCGGCCTTGCGGTAGCACAGGCGCGCCCGCGCCACATCCGTGACCGCACCGTGACCATGAAAATGGCGTTCGCCCTCGGCAAACCAGTAACGCTCCAGTTCATCCAAGGCCGGCTGCCAGCCGTTTTCAGCGGCCTGCTTGAGTCCGGCCTCACCACGTTCCGTATCGATCTGGCCGCCGATGCCGTACAGCTGGCAGCGACCCAATTCGGCCAAACCGTGCGGCGCACCAGCTTCTGCGGCAGCCTGGTAGTGCTGCCGCGCCGCCACCGGATCGGCAGCACTGCCCTCGCCATGTTCACAGCATTCACCGAGCCAGATATGGGCCGAGGATTCACCACCTTCAGCCGCGCGCCGGTACCAGGCGAGCGCCAGCCCCTTGTTCGCGTCTACGCCCTCGCCCCAACGGTAACAATGGCCAAGCTTGAGCTGCGCCCGCGCATGGCCCTGGCGTGCCGCTGTGTGCCACCACTTGACAGCTTCACCAAGGTCGCGCAGGACGTGGGCGCGGCCGGCCGCATGGACTTCGCCCAGCTCGAACTCGGCCTCGCGGTTGCCGTGCTCCGCCGCGCGCCGATACCAGGACAACCCGACTTCGGGATCGGGGGTCACGCCGCAGCCAAAAGTGGTGCATTGCCCCAGCAGAAACATCGCGGCGGAAACCTGCTTGCGCGCCGCAGCACGAAACCAGCTGACCGCTTCAGCAGGGTCGGGCGCCGCCCCTTCGCCGGCATACAGACACAAGCCCAGGCAAAACATTGCGGGCGCGACACCCTCTTCTGCGGCTGCACGCCACAGGCGCATCGCCGCGCTGCGGTCTTCCGGCACGCCGCGCCCGAAAAAATGGCAGCGCGCGAGCAGGTCGGCGGCTCGCGCCTGACCATGTTCGCTCGCCCGGTGCAACCACGTCGCGGCCTGCGCGAAATCCCGTGGCAAATGCTGCCCCAGATAGAGCAGGCGCCCCAGCCAGTATTGGGCCAGCGGGCTACCCTGTTCCGCCGCTTGATGCAGCAGCTCGCCGCCACGCACGGTATCGGCATTCACACCATGCCCGCGCAGCAAACACAGCGCGAACCAGGTCATGCCGCGACTGTCTTGCGCCGCAGCGGCATGTTCGAACAAACGCGCCGCCTCGGCGTAATCCCTGGGCAAGCCCATGCCGTGATAGAGCAGCCAGCCCAGCACCGCTTCGCCGGCGGGAGATTTTGCCTCGGCGCTCTGCGTCGCCCAGCGCACCGCGTCGGCTGCCGACTTGCGCATCCCCGTGCCGGCCGCAGCACGCCAGGCCAGTTCCGCCTGCGCGGCAGCATTGCCACCTTGTGCCATGCGTTGCAACTCGCCAATCGGCACTGCACGCCAGAAATCATCGGCATGGCCGAGAATTTCCAGTCCGTGCGCGACGCCGCGTTCGACGAGACTGCTTTCCAGCACCTCGCGGAACAGGCTGAGCAGACTGGGGCCACCCAGGGGGAGCAATTGCATCGGATTCACCGCACCAATATGTGGTAAATAAGCATACGCCAATGTAGACCACTGGCTTATCCACAAAAACTGTGGAAAAGTCTGTGAGTCTATTGCGTACGGAGTCGCTAAGTGGGCATCAGCAAAGGACTTTTCTTACTTAGCGTCAAAAGTGACCAATCATCAAATCATTATATTTCAATAAGTTGCACGTACTCATCAGGCTCCGCAGGTGAATTTTGCAGAATTTTTTCATTTCGCGTACGGATACCCCGGCTTGTGGATGAGGTACCATCGGCGCGCCCCTTTCCCCGTAATTTCCAGCACTTTTGACCACCGAAATTCTCTCCAACATTCTCACAGTAAGCGAGCTCAACCGCCAGGCGCGCCTGTTGCTGGAACAGCGCTTTCCTTTGCTGTGGGTGAGCGGGGAAGTTTCCAACCTGACGCGCGCCGCATCTGGGCACATTTATTTCTCCTTGAAAGATGCCCAGTCGCAGGTGCGTTGCGTGATGTTCCGCTCGCGCGCCCAGGTGCTGCCCTGGAAAATCGACAACGGCCAGCAGGTCGAAGCCAATGTTCTCGTAACACTTTACGAGGCGCGTGGCGATTTTCAGCTGAATGTCGAGGGCATGCGCCGCGCCGGCGTTGGTCGCCTGTATGAGTTGTTCGTGCGCCTGCGTGAAAAGCTCGCCGCTGAAGGTCTATTCGATGCGGAAAGAAAGCGTGAAATTCCCCGCTTCCCGCATCGCATCGGCATCATCACCTCGCCCCAGGCCGCCGCCCTGCGCGATGTCATTGCCGCCTTTGCACGCCGCGCACCCCATGTCGAACTGGTGATCTATCCGACCCTCGTGCAAGGCGCGGAGGCCCCGGCCGCCATCGTCGCCGCACTGAAAACAGCAACTGCCCGCGCCGAATGCGACCTGCTGCTGATCGTGCGTGGCGGCGGCAGCATCGAAGACCTCTGGGCCTTCAACGACGAGGCCGTAGCCCGTGCTGTTGCCGTCTCGCCAGCGCCGACTATTTCAGGAGTCGGCCACGAGACCGATACGACCATCGCCGACTATGTCGCCGACCAGCGTGCCGCCACCCCCACCGCCGCCGCCGAACTGGCCAGCGCTGGCTGGTTCGAGGCTGCCGCCGAAGTCGCTGACTTGACCCGCACGCTTCACCGTACCCTGAGACAGGCTATCGAGATGCGCATGCAGGCCGTCGACCGCCTCGCCCTACGCCTGATTCACCCCGCCCAGCGACTCGCCGCCAGCCGCCAGCGTATCGAACTCATTTCCCGCCGCCTGCAAACGGCAACACAACACGCGCTGAACACCCGTCACACCCGCCTGGCCGATCTGGAACTACGCCTTTCCCGCGCCCGCCCGACACTACAGCCGGCACGCCAGCATCTCGATCAATTGAGCTATCGCCTGCGCCAGGCAACACATCAATTGACAGCCACGCAACGCGACCGCCTGACTCGCTGCGGTAGCGCGCTGGCAGCCCTCTCTCCCTCTGCCACCCTGCAGCGCGGCTACAGCATCGTGCGCAGCGCTGATGGCCAGATCGTACGCGATGCAGCCCGACTTGCTAACGGCGAATGCCTGAATCTGCGTTTCGCGCAGGGCGAGGCCACGGCCGTGGTGGAAAAAACGCAGCCCAACAGCTTGTAACGCTCCGTTTCGCCCCCTAATCAGGGGGCTCTCTTTATGGAGTTTGTATTTCAGTGGCTCATCCCCTATGATTTCGCCATGCCAACAATCATCCGGATCGGGCCGTACCGTTTCTTCTTCTATGCCAGCGACCGAGATGAGCCGTTGCATGTTCATGTGGAACGCGACACCTCTGTCGCGAAGTTCTGGCTGGCGCCAGTCAGGTTGCAGCACAGCACAGGTTTCGGCCGATCTGAGTTGGTGAGAGTGGAATCTTTGGTCGCCGAAAACTGCGACTTATTGACGGAGGCATGGAATGATTTTTTCACAAACTGAAATCGCCATACCCAATGCGTTGAGTGTTGATGTATCGGCAGATGCGCTGGCCGTAGAACTTCAGGATGGTCGAACGCTGACCGCTCCGCTGGGCTGGTACCCGCGCCTCGCCCATGCAACCCCTGAAGAGCGCCAGCACTGGCGACTGATCGGATCAGGAACCGGCATTCATTGGGATGACATCGACGAAGATATCAGTGTGGAAGGACTTCTCCTTGGCAAACGCTCCGGCGAGAGCCAGCGGTCGTTTGATCGATGGCTGGCGGAACGGGAAGGTCGCGAGGGTTAAGCGTTGCAACTGTTGCTCGTAATTCACGCAGGGGACGGCCACCATCGAAGTAGAAAATACCCAGCCTGACGTGAGCTTGTAAAACCCGCTCACGCCCCCATATCGCTTTCTCAACATTGCCCCTCAACAGGAGAACACCATGGAACACACCCTGCCCGCCCTGCCCTTTGCGATGGACGCCCTGGCGCCGCACATGTCAAAGGAGACCTTCGAGTACCACTATGCCAAGCACCACCAGGCCTATGTCACCAACCTCAATAACCTGATCAAGGGCACCGAGTACGAAGCCCTTGATCTCGAAGCCATCGTCAAGAAGGCCCCCGCCGGCGGCATCTACAACAACTCCGCCCAAGTGTGGAACCACACGTTTTTCTGGAACTGCCTGAAGCCGAACGGTGGCGGTGCCCCGACCGGCGCGCTGGCCGATGCCATCAACAAGAAGTGGGGCTCGTTCGACGAGTTCAAGAAAGCCTTCCAGACCTCCGCCGTCGGCAACTTCGGCTCGGGCTGGACCTGGCTGGTGAAGAAGGCCGACGGTGCCGTCGACATCGTCAACATGGGCGCCGCCGGCACCCCGCTGACCACGGGCGACAAAGCGCTGCTGTGCGTCGACGTCTGGGAACACGCCTACTACATCGACTTCCGCAATATGCGCCCGAAGTTCGTCGAGACTTTCCTCAACAACCTGGCCAACTGGGATTTCGCGGCAAAGAACTTCGCCTGAAAATCGAAAGAAAAATCATAAATTCAACAGGCACCCCTGCGGTGCCTGTTTTTTTGCGACACTAGCCTTACCCAAGCAACGGAGAAAACTCATGTCCAGGTTATTTTGGTTATTGACACTGTGGCCGTCGTTCGTTGTCGCAGGCGTGGCCGAAGGCATTTTCTTCACCTTGATCAATCCGCAGGAGCTTTACCTGCTGGGCGAACCGGTGAATTTGCCGGCCGTCGCCACCTACTCCATCGGCTTTCTCGCTTTCTGGGCGGTCAGCGCCAGCTCGAGCATGCTGACCTGCTTCCTGCAAGGCAAGCCGGGTCAGGCCAAAACCAACAAATGAAGCGACCGCGCAGTCCAGCCATCCGACTGACCCTGACCGGGTTAATGCCGGCGCTGCCAGAGGCGGAAATTTAGCGCCAGCACAACCGCCAGCAGCAAGGCGGCACCCGTGTTGTGGGCGACCGCCAGCGGTAGCGGCAATGACAGCAGCACGTTGGCAATACCGAGGGTCAGCTGGGCTGCCAGCGCCAGTCCCAGCAGCAGGCCCCAGATTCGCCATAGCGGAAGCTTCAGCAAGGCGACGACCAAAGTGCCGATCACCACGCTGACAACCAGAGCACCCAGGCGATGCACCCAATGGATCGCTGTCAGTGCGGCGCTGGAGAGCAAACTGCCGTCGGCCGCCTGTCCCAGTTCGCGGTGCAGTTGAAATGCGTGTGCCATGTCCATGTCCGGCCGCCACACCCCCTGACAGGTGGGAAAATCCTGGCAGGCCAGTGCCGCATAATTGCTGCTGACCCAACCACCGAGCGCAATCTGGCAGATCACGGCACACAGGGCAATCAAGGCGGTCAGGCGCAAAAACCTGCCGGCGGGTGGCGGGGCCCTCATGGACTGGCGCAGCAGCAGCCATACCAGCAGCGCCAGCGTGGTCATGCCGCCGATGAGATGGCCGGTCACGATCAGCGGCTTCAGCAGCAGCGTCACCGTCCACATGCCGAGCATGGCCTGGAAGCCGACGACGGCCAGCAACACCGTCGGCAAGACCGGCGATTCCCGCAACGCCTGGCGGTAGCGCCAGGCCAGCCCAGCAAGCGCCAGGATCAGCAAACCCAGCAGGCCGGCGAAGTAACGATGCACCATCTCCTTCCAGGCTTTGTGCGCTTCCACCGGCTTGCCCGGAAACGCCTGCAGCGCCGCCGACTGTTCATGCGCCTGCTCTGGCACACCGACAAGATGGCCGTAGCAGCCGGGCCAGTCGGGGCAACCGAGTCCAGCATCGGACAGGCGCACGTAGGCGCCGAGCGATACGACACCGAAAGCGAGCAACGTCGCCAGGATCAGCAACGGGCGGTAGTAACGCACAGGATAAGACTCGGTGCAGACTCAGCGCAAAAAGTGGTCGACCAGCAACGCGGCGAACAACAGCGTCAGATAAATAATCGACCAGCGGAAGGTCCGCTTCGCCAGAGCGTCGCTGTAATTGCGCCACAGCGCAAAGGCGTAGCCGAGGAAGATGACGTCCAGCACCAGCACCGCAGCGAGGTACCAGAAGCCGCTCATGCCGAGCGAGACCGGGATCAGGCTGGCCGCAGCGAGCATGATGGTGTAGAGCATGATGTGCTCGCAGGTGAAGGCCACACCATGGGTCACCGGCAACATCGGCAGG
>JAABQU010000251.1 GCA_011391285.1 Thiobacillus sp. | reverse complement strand
CAAGGGCTTCGGCGCCGGCCATGTCGATGAAATTGATGCCGTGCGCGATGATGGCCACGTGCTTCTGGCCGGGACGGACGATGTCCTGGGCCGCCAGCTTTTCGCGAACGTGCGCGGTGGCGCCGAAGAACAGCGAGCCGTCGATGCGCACGAAGCGCAGCTGCGGACACAGCGGTGCGTTGTCGGCGTCGGTGAACTTCCGCTTGCGGCTGTGCGGATCGGGCATGCGTTCCCGCACCTGCGGCTTGGAGGTGCGCGCCAGATAGATCGAAAGCGACATCAGCACGCCGATGATGATGGCCTCTTCCAGCGTGAGGAACAGCGTGGTTGCGAAGGTGCTGGCCAGGATGACGAACTCGGCCCGGTTGGTTTTCACGGTGTGGACGATTTCCTTGAGATCGATCAGGTCCCACGCCACCATGAAGAGGATGCCGGCCATGGCGGCATTGGGCAGAAACCGCGCCCACGGCGCCACTAGCAGCACCAGCACCAGCAGCAATACCCCTGCCATCACCGCGGCGAGCGGCGTCTTCGCGCCAGCGGCGTAGTTCACGCCGCTGCGGTTGAACGAGCCGGTGGCGACATAGCCCGAGAAGAACGCGCCGGCGAGGTTCGACAAACCCTGGCCGATGAATTCCTGATTGCCGTCGACCTGCTGCCCGGAGCGCACTGCCAGTGCCCGGGCGATCGACACCGCTTCGGTCAGCGCCAAGAGTGTCACCGCGACTACGCCGGAGGCCAGCGCCTGGATGCTTTCGCGATTGAGCGTTGGCGACGACAGGGGTGGCAGCGTTGCGGGCAAGGCGCCGACCGAGGACATTTCCACCCCGGCAAAGTAGCTCAGCACGGCCGCCGCGACCGAGCCGCCCAGCATGGCCACGATCATGTAGGGCCACTTCGGAAAAACCCGCTTCACCACCACGCCCAGCGCCAGCGTCAGCACGCTTACCGCCAGCACGCCGGGCTGCACCTGGTCGAGTTGGGTGAGCAACGTGCCCCACGTGTCGCTGAACGAGGCACCGCGCGTAATTTCCAGGCCGAAGAAGTGCTTCACCTGGTTGGTGGCGATCAGGATCGCCGCGCCGGCGGTGAACCCGGTCACCACCGAATGCGAAATGAAATTGACCAGCGTGCCCATGCGCGCCAGGCCCATCAACAGTTGGGTGATCCCGACCAGGAATGTCAGTGTCAGCGCCAGGCTCACGTACTGCGCCGAGCCCGGCTCGGCATGCGGCGACAGCACCGAAAACAGCACGATCGAAGCCGCCGTGGTCGGCCCCGACACCAGATGCCAGGAGGAACCGAACAGCGCCGC
This sequence comes from Thiobacillus sp., assembly GCA_011391285.1. The sequence continues at coordinate 13,082 of JAABQU010000251.1, read as the reverse complement.
GATGATGGCCGGGATCATGCCCGCGTACAGCCCGTATTCCGGCGGCATGCCGGCGATGGTGGCAAACGCCACGCCCTGCGGCAGCGCCACCAGCGCCCCGGTCAGCCCGGCGATCAGGTCATCGCGCAGGCTTTGCTTGTTGACGCGGTTGCGCCAGCGCAGAAATGGCAGCAGACGCTGCCAGTCCGGGCGGAGGGTAGGAATGCCGAGGCGGGCAAGTGGGGTAAGCATCGCTTGAAAAATCCGATCTAAGACGTTGATCAGATCGTAGCGATGAGGGCGTTAACGCATGGTTAAGCGAGTGGGAAGAGGGGGTTAATTTGGCAGCTGGCTATCGTCCGGAAACGACCCTGACCCGACTTATGATGTCCGCAAGGCGGTTGCCTGCTCACTGATCCTTAAGCAGTCATTCGAGTTTCGTCAACACAAAGGCTGCAAGCTTGTACCGCATTGAGCTATCGACTCCCTGTTACTTTTGGAAAGCGCCACCAAACGCTGTCATAGCTGAGATGAGTTCCAATAAGGACAGCAGATATGCCCAATGACTCACTACGTGCCTGCACTATCAATGAACCATCATTAGCTTTAAGGAGAAATATTAATGTAGCCCCACCGCCTAGAAATAGATTTGGGAGAGCCAAGGCATGCACATCAAGTTCCGGAAAGAACCTAAGACGTATGCCATTCTCACTTACATAGCAGGTAAACAAATCGTCGTACCGCTCTTCAAAAAAGTTGAAGTGATAACGTCGAAAATCCAAGGTACTCAGGACCTTACTGTTGTCAAGAAATTTTACCTTTAATGTCTCTGGAGTTTGATCAATGGAGACAGATGTAGCGTCTAAAGGCACGTCCCAAGTTTGGCCAGAAGCTTTAGGGCTTGTCTTACCAACAGTAGTTTCCGAAAGACGGGTAAAAATCGTGGTCAGGCTAGTCGGTGTGCCTATCTCAGAAGGAAATGTGGCATCTCCAAGATTGCTATATGTGCCAGCGAGGTGTGGGCATCCATCGGTGGTTGGGATTTGTTCTAAATCCACCCAAGATATCGGATATGTGTTCCCTCCTGTTAGAGATGCACATCCGCTAACAAGTGAAACGGATATACCGCAAAGCAATAGCAATATGCTGTTCAAAATATTATCAACAACGTTTACTTAGATGCAGGTAGGTTACCCGATAGGATTCGGAATTGGGAGGCAGGAATAAGATGCCTTACCAGTCGGTCGGTTCTACTAAATCTCGGCAGTCTCAATGACCGGAGTTGGCCGTTTTCTGCCTGATTCCCTACCGTGCAAACACCACCGTCACCGTCGTGCCCTGCTGCTCCCCGCTTTCCAGCCGAACCTGCCAGCCGTAGCGGTCGCAAATCTGCTTGACGAGTGACAGGCCGATGCCGGCGCCGGTGCTGGCCATGTCGCGGAAATGGCGAAGGAAGGCCTGGTCGACGGCGTCGGCGGGGATGCCGCGGCCGGTGTCGGAGATCACGAGGCTGCGGCTGTCCTGGTGGACGGTGACGCTGCCGGCGTCGGTGTAGGAAAAAGCGTTGCGCACCAGGTTGCTGACCAGGATGTCGACCAGCCCGCAATCAGCGGCAACGACGAGGTCAGGGTCGGTCTGCACGTCTACCGTAACCGGCTTGCTCGCCAGGATGTGGCGCTGCTTTTCTACCGCTTCCTCGACCACCGCCGCGACCTGGCAACCGCCGCCAGGTTGGGCGTGATCCTCGCGCGCCATGAGCAGCAGGGCGGTGCCAAGTTCGGCCATGTCGTGGGCGGCGCGATCGATGCGCTGCACGCGTGCTTTTTGTTTTTCGTCCAGCCGGTCGTCGTCCAGCAGGACTTCGGTGGCGCTGAGGATGACGGCGAGTGCGGTGCGCAATTCGTGGCTCATGTCGGCACCGAAGGCGCGCTCGCGTTCGATGAAGGCGCGCATGCGGGTGAGTTGGCGGTCGAACACGCCGGCCAGTTCCTCGATTTCACGGTCGTGAAAATGTTCGACCAGCGGCTGGCTCCAGTCTTCCGGCCGGCGGTGGCGCACCCGCGTGGCGAGTTCGCGCACCGGCGCGGTGGCCACGCCGGACAGGAACACGCCGAGCAGGGCGGAGAGCAGGGTCATGGCGACGGCCACGATGCTGAGCTGTTGGGCAAAGCGCCGCTCACGCTTGAGCTTGAGGGAAATGTCGTGAAGCAGGTAGTAGCGGACATCCTCCCGGTCCAGCACGGCTGCCCGGTAATACAGGTCGCCGACACGGAGTTCGTGACGTCCGGGCGGCAGCTTGGCGAGGTAATCCGGCACGCCGTCCGCCTCGCCCGCTTCCCGCACATAGCCCTGCAGGATGACGGTGGATGGCGGCAGCGAGTGGGGGTTGCGCGCGCGGCGGGCGATGTAGTCGTCCAGTTCGGCGGTCAGGGTTTCGTCCACCAGGCGCACGCTCAGGTCGTGTGCCGATTGGAACATCATCACCGCCATGACCGAGGCGAGCAACGCGCCGAATGCCGCGAAGTAGAGGGCGATGCGTGCGCGCAGGCTATGCAGTCGGAACATCCGGTGCCTTCAGCTGGTAGCCCACGCCGCGAATAGTGTGCAGCAGGGGCGGCAAATCGGGGGGGTCGATGGCTGCGCGCAGCGTATGCATGTGCACGCGCAGCGAATCCGAGTCGGGTGGAGAATCGCCCCAGACGGCCTGCTCGATATCGCGCCGCCACACCACGTTGGGCGAACGCTTCATCAATCGCTCCAGGATGCGCAGCGGCAGCACGGGCAGGGTGAGGGTGCGCCCGGCGCGCTGCACCACGCGGGTGCCGAGGTCGAACACCAGGTCGGCGACCTGCAGCCGGTTCAGCTGCTCGCCTTTCTGGGCGCGCCGCACCAGGGCGGCGAGGCGCAGTTCGAGCTCGCGCAGTTCGAACGGCTTGACCAGGTAATCGTCGGCGCCTTCGCCGAAGCCGGCGATCTTGTCGTCCAGCGTGGCGCGGGCGGTCAGCATCAGGACCGGCGTCGTGGATCGGGCGTCCTGGCGCAGGCGGCGGCACAGGGTGAGGCCGTCGATGCCGGGCAGCATCAGGTCGAGCACGATGACGTCATGCGGCTGGGTGACCGCCAGGTGCAGGCCGGTCACGCCATCCTGCGCAACGTCCACCTGATGGCCATGCGCCTCCAGATAGTCGGCAATGTTCGCTGCCAGGTCCGCATTGTCTTCGACGACCAGGACGGAAAGCGCTGCGGGGGCGTTCATGGCAGACGGTGGGGGCGAGAAAGGCGCATGGCGCCTTTTAACACTGTGGGCTGGCCGGCGTCCAGTCGTGAGGGGTGCTTTGCCGGCGTGCCGCCCTCATTGCGGGCGGGGACGGCGCACCAGCGGCAGGATGTGTGCGTCCTCATGCGGCAGGTCGCGCTCGGCGAGCAGCTGCAGGGCCTTGTGGAATTCTGCCGGGAGTCGCTTCATGGTTTCTGCCGCCTGCGGCTGGTAATGCACGATTTCGATCGGCACGGGTTCGTCGAGCGCGCTGCGCGCCTGCGGACGGAAATGCTGCCAGGCCAGTTCGATCCAGGCCTTGTTCTGGCTGTCGACGAAAATGAATTCTTCCCCGTCCAGCACGGCCATGTACTGCATGCTGCGGATCGGCACGAACAGGCATTTTCCGGCGCGCGCCAGCAGCGTGTGCGCAAGGTTGTAGGTGGCGGCAGAAAGGAAAGCCGGCAACCGCGCAATTTCCTGTTCGCGATAAAAACGTTCTTCCATGGCCTCTAAATTTACGGCGCTTCACACGACAAGTTAAGCATTTTTTTGCGGTGGGCTTCGTGCGTATTGCCCATCATGGCCGGAATGCGCGGCCGTTGAGGCAAAATAGCGCGCTGTCAATTTGCCCCGCAACCACGATGACTGAAGCACACGCCGCCCGCGCGCCGGGCCTGATTTTCGATACCCACCTGGAACACTTCGATCGCGACGTGATCGAGGCTTCGCACACGCTGCCGATCCTGGTCGATTTCTGGGCCGACTGGTGCCCGCCCTGCCGCGCGCTGACGCCGGTGCTGGAGCGTGTCATCGCGCAGTACGCCGGCACCATTCACATGGCCAAGGTCGAGGTCGACGAAGGCGCCAACATGAAGCTCGCCGGACGCTACGGTTTGCGGGGATTTCCCACTGTGCTGCTGTTCGTCAAGGGCGAGATCGTCGGGCGTTTCTCGAGCGCCAAGCCGGAACACTGGGTGCGCGAGTTCATCGCCGAGCATACGGATATTGAGTAAGCCTTTGCTGGTGCTCGACACCAACGTGGTGCTCGACCTGCTGCACTTCGACGATGCGACGGCTCGCCCCTTGCGGCTGGCGCTGGAAGACGGGCGGATGCGCTGCGTGGCGACGGACGCCACGCTGGACGAACTGCAGCGGGTGCTGGGATATCCGGAATTTGCCCTCGACGCCGCTCGGCAGGCGGCGCTGTTCGCGTGCTACCAGGCATGGGCAAGGCTGACGGAAGCGGGTGTCGGGGGCGCCGGGCTGTCCCACGAGCCGACCCCGATTCCCGGCGAGTTGAAGCCCGTGTGGAGTCGTATGCCACGCTGCAGCGATCCTGACGACCAGAAGTTCATCGAACTGGCGGCAGCAAGCGGGGCGCAGGGCCTGGTCAGCAAGGACCGCGCGGTGCTCAAGCTGCGTCGCCGCTGCGCGCCGTATTTCCGGGTGATGACGCCGGCCGAGGCGGTGAACTGGCTTTCGCCTATTCCCGGCATCGCGAGGTAAAAAGTCATCCGGTTTTGGGATAATCAACGCATCTGCCTTGAACTCTCACGAGGCAACACCATCTTAGTCACGTTCGCTGTACTGATTTTCTCATTGGAGTAGTAAATGAAACGTATTGCCCTCTTTCTTGCTACCAACCTTGCCATCGTGCTGGTGCTGTCCGTCACCATGCGCCTGCTCGGGGTCGAGCCCTACCTGACCGCGCAGGGTCTGAACCTGACCTCGCTATTGATTTTCGCCGCGGTGATGGGTTTTGGCGGTTCGCTGATCTCGCTCGCCATTTCCAAGTGGATGGCCAAGAAGTCGATGGGCGTGCAGGTGATCGAGACGCCGTCGAATTCGACCGAGTTCTGGCTGGTCGATACCGTGAAGAAATACGCGGCGGACGCCGGCATCGGTATGCCCGAGGTCGGGATATTCCCTTCGCCCGAGGTCAACGCGTTCGCGACCGGCATGAACAAGAACAACGCGCTGGTCGCGGTGTCGGCCGGCCTCCTCAACACGATGACGCGGCAGGAGGCCGAAGCGGTGATCGGTCACGAAGTCGCGCACGTCGCCAACGGCGACATGGTCACGCTGGCGCTGATCCAGGGCGTGGTGAACACCTTCGTCATGTTCCTGTCCCGCGTGATTGGCCACACCGTTGACCGTGTCGTGTTCAAGAACGAGCAGGGCCACGGCCCGGCGTTTTTCGTCACCATGATCATCGCCGAACTGGTGCTGGGCATCCTGGCGTCGATCATTGTCATGTGGTTCTCGCGCCAGCGTGAATTTCGCGCCGACCGCGGCGGTGCGTCGCTTGCGGGCAAGGGCGCGATGATCGCCGCCCTGGAGCGCCTCAACAGCCTGCATCCGGCGCCTTTGCCTGAAAAAATGGCCGCATTCGGCATCGCCGGCGGTGGCGGCGGTGGCCTCAAGCGCCTGTTCATGACCCATCCGCCGCTGGAAGAGCGTATCGCTGCCCTGCGCGCGGTGCAGTAAGTTCCGCACCACGGCGGCGCAGGGAAGCGCCGCCGCACAGGGAACTCGGATCGCTAATGTGCTGGTGGGGGGGGGCCGTGCGCCTTTCCGGCGGATTAAGTCGTGCGCGCTGAATGGTATCCTTGCGCTTCATTTCCGGACGCCCTCATGAATCCCGCCAAAGACCATAGACTTTCCCGGCTGGCGCTGAATGCGCTGGGCGCGTTCGAAGCCATCGGCCTCATCGTCATCACGCTCGCCACACTGGTGGCGGGCGTGATCGAAGTGAAGACCATGATCGATGCCAGGACGGTGACGCTGGCCGACCTGCTGCTGCTGTTCCTGTATCTGGAAATCCTGGCCATGGTCGGCGTGTATTTCCGCTCCGGGCAGTTGCCGGTGCGTTTCCCCATTTACATCGCCATCGTGGCGCTGGCGCGCTATCTGGTGCTCGACATGAAAAGCCTCGACGACTGGCGCATGCTGGGCGTGACTGCCTCGATGCTGCTGCTGGCTGTCGCGGTGCTGGTGATCCGTTATGGCCATGTTCGCTTCCCGTACGACGAGAAACTGAAAGACAGAGACTTGCTGCCATGAATAACAAAATGACCTACCCCGGGTTTTATAACGACAAGCACGGCGTCACGATGCTGGCGCGCGTCGTGCTCGACGGCTGGCTGTTCGGCTTCATTCCCGAGACCGAGGATTGCGCGGGCTGGCAGCTTGGCCAGATGCAGGCGCTGACCGAGAAGATCGAGGCCGAGTGGGACAAATACGGCAACCTGCCCAGCCGCCTGCCGCCCGAATTGCTCGAGCGCCATACCGTCCTGTACAAGATGGCCGTGGAACGTGCGCGCGAAAGAGGCTGGGATCCCGAGCTCGGCGACGACGAGTGACCTTTTCGGCAGGATGACCCCTGCCGCCTGCCAACCTGCCTGACCCCGCCGATGGAACTCACCCCGCTCTTGTTGCAACTTGCCACCCAGGCGCTCGACCTGGTGCTGGATTTCAAACGTCCGGCCGACGCCGAGTTGTCGGCGTTCTTCCGCGAGCACAAGAAGCTCGGTTCACATGACCGCGCATTCGTGGCCGAAGCCGTGTTCGGCGTGCTGCGCCGCTACCGCTACCTGTCGGTGGTGGTGCCGGCGGCCAACCCGCGCACGCTGATCATTGCGTGGCTGATCAAGGCGCGCGGCATGAGCGGCGCGACGCTGGAGCAGTTCGCCAGGCCCGAACTGATCGATCACATCCGCAACGCCAAAACCGACGACCTGCCGCTGGCGGTGGCGGCCGAACTGCCCGACTGGGTGATCGAAAAGCTGCAGCATTCGATGGGCGACGCCGACATCCTCGTGCTCGGCCGCGCGTTGCAGCAGCCGGCGCCGATGGACGTGCGGGTGAATGCGCACAAGGCCAGCCGCGACACCGTTCTGGCGCAGCTTCAGGCGGAAGGCCTGGCCGTCGAGGCGACGCCGTATTCGCCGTGGGGTATCCGCTTCAAGGCGCATCCGGCGATCAATCGCCATCCCCTGTTTGTCGACGGCAGCCTGGAAGTGCAGGACGAGGGCAGCCAGTTGCTGGCGCTCTTGCTGGGGGCGCGACGCGGCGAGATGGTGTGTGATTTCTGCGCCGGCGCGGGCGGCAAGACGCTGGCCATTGGCGCCATGATGGCGTCGACCGGACGTCTGTATGCGTTTGACGTGGCCGAGAAGCGGCTCGCGAACCTGAAGCCGCGGCTGGCGCGCTCGGGTCTGTCCAATGTGATGCCGCAACTGATCGCATCGGAAAACGACACCCGGGTGAAGCGGCTCGCCGGCAAACTCGACCGCGTGCTGGTCGATGCGCCGTGCTCGGGGCTGGGCACCCTGCGCCGAAACCCCGACCTGAAATTCCGCCAGTCGCCCGAGTCCGTGGCGGAACTGACACAGAAACAGGCCGCCATTCTGCGTGCGGCGGCCAAGCTGCTAAAGCCTGGCGGCCGGTTGGTCTACGCGACCTGCAGCCTGTTGCCGGAAGAAAACGAAGCGATTGTCGAGGGACTCCTGGTGGAAGGCAATTTCACCCTGCTGCCGGTGAACGAATTGCTGGCGCAGAACAAGATTCCGCTCGACACCGGCGCCCTGTTGAAGCTGTCGCCTGCCGTGCACGGAACGGACGGCTTTTTCGCCGCCGTTCTGGTCAAGAAAGCCAATTGACCCGCTCAGGCTTTAAGGTTATCAATACGGCGTTTCCTTCCAGTTGGCTTGAACACCTGACATGACGGCAGCGCCGTTCCATCCCGACACACTCGGCTCGCTGTGTGGCCTGTTCCGCGCACGCGTCGCGGCGACACCGCACCAGGTCGCCTACCGCCAGTTCGACGAAACACGCGACGCCTGGGTGAGCTTCACCTGGGCCGAGGTGGCGGCCGAGGTGGCGCGCTGGCAGGCCGCTCTGGCGAAGGAGGGCCTCGCCCCCGGCGACCGCGTGGCGGTGATGCTGAAAAACAGCGTCGAGTGGGTGATTTTCGACCAGGCTGCACTGGGGCTGGGCCTGGTCACGGTGCCCCTGTACCTCGACGACCGCCCGGAAAGCGCGGCCTATATTCTCGATCATTCCGATTCCAAGCTGCTGCTGATCGAGGGCAGGTTCCAGCACAGGAAGCTGGACGAAATCGCCGGCGCCGCACGCCAGTTGCAGCGCGTCGTCAGTCTGATGGCGCCGGAAAACGGCCTCGGCGACTGGGGGGCGCGCTTCGTGCTGGCCGCCGATTGGCTGGATGCCGCCGCCGACGCGCCGCTTCCCGAACGCCATCCAACTGCAGATCTGCTGGCCAGCATCGTCTACACGTCCGGCACCACCGGTCGTCCCAAGGGCGTGATGCTGACGCACGAGAATCTGCTGTGGAATGCGTTCTACGCCTCGCAATGCGCGGATTTCGGCCCGAACGAGGTGTTCCTGTCCTTTCTGCCGCTGTCGCATACGCTGGAGCGCACCGGCGGCTATTACATGGCGATGCTGCTCGGGGCCGAGGTGGCCTTTGCGCGATCGATCACCCAGTTGGCGCAGGATCTACAGGATATCCGCCCCACCGTGCTGATCTCGGTGCCGCGCATCTACGAACGCGTCTACGGCCGCATCCAGGACGGGCTGGCGAAGAAAAGCCCGCTCGCCCGCATGCTGTTCCAACTGGCGGTGCAGGTCGGCTGGCGGCGCTTCGAGCATACGCAGGGGCGGGCGGGATGGCACCCCGAGCTGTTGTTGTGGCTGCTGCTCGACAAACTGGTGGCGGGGAATGTCACGCAAAAACTGGGTGGGCGCCTGAGGCTGGCGATTTCCGGCGGCGCGGCGCTTTCGCCCGAGATCGCGCATGTGTTCATCGGACTGGGCGTGCCAATCTATCAGGGCTACGGGCTGACCGAAACCAGCCCGGTGGTGTGCGTCAACCGGCCTGATTCCAACCTGCCCGCCAGCATCGGCCAGCCGATGCCTGGCATCGAGGTGAAAATCGGCGACAACGAAGAGTTGCTCACACGCAGCCGCTGCGTGATGCGCGGCTACTGGAAGGACGAGGCCTCGACCCGGGCCGTCATCGACAGCGAAGGCTGGCTGCACAGCGGCGATGTGGCGAGTGTCGATACCCAGGGTCATTACGCGATCGTCGGGCGCATCAAGGACATCATCGTGCTGAGCAACGGCGAGAAAGTGCCGCCTACCGAAATGGAATCCGCGATTCAGCTCGACCCGCTGTTCGAACAGGTGATGGTGGTCGGCGAAGGCAAGCCCTATCTCGCCGCGCTGGCGGTATTGAATGAGGCGCACTGGCAGGATTTTTCCGCCAGCCTCGAAGTCGACCCCAACGACCCCGCCACATTGCGCGACCCCAAGGTGCTGAAGGCACTTGTCCGACGCGCGGCGGGCCACCTCAAGCATTTCCCGGGTTATGCCCAGATTCGTCGCCTGACGCCCGAACTCAAACCGTGGACAGTGGATGACGGCCTTCTGACGCCCACCCTGAAAATCCGGCGCAGCCGGATAATCGAGCGCTACCGCGCAGCGGTCGAGGCCATGTACGCTGATTTTCCGCGCAGATAATTTCAATCAACATTCAAGGGAGCTTTCATGTTGTTACGTGTTAACCGCTTGGTCGCAGGCCTGGCTCTGGCCGGATGTGCCAGTTTTGCGCATGCCGCCGGATTCGCATTGATCGAGCAGAATGCGAGCGGGCTCGGCAACGCCTATGCGGGTGCGGCTGCCGTGGCTGAGGATGCCAGTACGATCTATTTCAACCCCGCGGGCATGACGCTGTTGCCGGACCGCCAGTGGGTAATTGCAGGACACCTCATCAAACCCAAGGCGGAATTTTCGGGAACGGTCAGCGCCCCATTTCCGGTCACTGGGGGAGAAGGCGGCGATGCCGGTGGGTGGGCGTTGGTGCCGAATGCCTATTTCGCCTTCCGCCTGACGCCGGATGTGCATCTGGGGGTTGGCCTGAACAGTCCCTTCGGCCTCAAGACCGAATACGACTCAGACTGGATCGGCCGTTATCAGGCCATCAAGTCGGAACTGAAAACCATCAATATCAATCCGTCCCTCGCGTACAAGGTCAGCGACAGCCTGTCGGTCGGGGCCGGGTTGAATATACAGTGGGTCGAAGCAACGCTGACGAACCGGATTCCCGTTCTTGGCCAGCCTCTTGTAACGATCAAGGGGGACGATTACGGCTGGGGCTACAACCTGGGTGCGCTGTGGCAGGTGACGCCTGCCACCCGCGTCGGCCTATCCTACCGATCCGAGGTCGACTACACGCTGGATGGCACTGCCAGCACCTCAGACCCGGTCGTTTTCAATGGGCCGGTAACGGCAGACGTCACCTTGCCCGATAGCGCCTCGCTCAGTCTTTTTCACAAGGTATCCCCCAGTTGGGATCTGCTAGCCGATGTGACCTGGACCGGTTGGAGCGATTTCGACGATCTGCCGATCAAGGGCACCGTCAACAAAACCACGCCCGAGAACTGGGAAAATATTCTGCGTTATTCCTTGGGGGCGACCTGGCACATGAGCGACAAACTGAGTCTGCGTGGCGGTGTCGCGTACGACGAAGCGCCGGTGTCGGACATCGATCGCACCCCCCGCATTCCTGACGGTGCACGCACCTGGATCGCGTTCGGGGGGCAATATCGGCTGTCCGCGCAGAGTGTGATTGACTTCGGATACGCTCACCTCTTCGTGAACGATCCAGGCTTGCAGAGTACAGACAATGGCACCACGCTTAACGGCGAGTATTCCAGCCAGGTCGATATTCTCTCCGCGCAACTTACGTTGAATTTCTGAACCTGACCGGCCAGCCTGATGATTCATGCAATCAAGAATTTTCCGGCAGGGACGTTTTGGTGGAACTGGACTCGGCGACCGATGATCTAACCGCGGCAATATAACGCGCTGCTCGAATCCCGGCCGGGTGATTGGGCGGCGCTCGAAAGCGACCGGATCTGTATCCCGTTTTCACGGTGCATGACACATTTGGTCTTGGTCGAAAACACAGATAAACCTTGATTTTTATGGGGTTTATCCGTACATTGCTGGACGATATTGTCCTTTTTCAGGAAACATGCAATGCAATTAGGTTTGTTGGATTTACCCTGGTGGGGTTATGTGCTGGTGGCCCTTGGCCTGACCCACATCACCATCGCCGCCGTCACCATTTTCCTGCACCGCTCGCAGGCGCACCGCGCCGTCGATCTGCACCCCGTCGTCAGCCATTTCTTCCGTTTCTGGCTGTGGCTCACCTCCGGCATGGTCACCAAGGAATGGGTCGCCATTCACCGCAAGCACCACGCCAAATGCGAAACCCCCGAAGATCCGCACAGCCCGCAGACGCGGGGCATCAAGAAGGTTTTCTGGGAAGGCTCCGAACTGTATCGCGCCGAAGCCAAGGTGGCCGAGACGCTGGAAAAATACGGCCACGGCACACCCGACGACTGGATGGAGCGCAATGTCTACAGCCGTCACTCGGCCGCAGGCATCTGGCTGATGATGGCGATCAACCTTGCCCTGTTCGGCCCCATCGGCCTGACCATCTGGGCGGTGCAAATGGCGTGGATTCCGATCACCGCCGCCGGCATCATCAACGGCATCGGCCACTACTGGGGCTACCGCAACTTCGCCAGCGAGGATGCCAGCACCAACATTTTCCCGTGGGGCATCATCATCGGCGGCGAAGAACTGCACAACAACCACCACGCCTACGGCACCTCGGCGCGCTTGTCGAACAAATGGTATGAGTTCGACATCGGCTGGATGTACATCAAGCTGATGTCTTATGTCGGCCTGGCCACGGTTCGCAAGGTGGCACCGACGGTGAAGTGGCAGCCGGCCAAGCCGCTGTGTGACTTGGACACCCTGCAGGCTGTCATCACCCATCGCTACGATGTGATGACGCGCTTTGTGAAGAGCGTGCGCGCCGACACTGCGGCCGAGATTGCCAAGCTCAAGGCGGGTGCGAGCCTGCCGGAAAACTGGAACCTCAACAGTTTCCGCAGCTGGCTGTACAAGGAGCCCACCGAGCTTGCGGCGGCCGACAAGGCCCAACTCGAGACCCTTTTGGGCAAGAGCGAGCGTCTGCAAACCGTCTACCGCATGCGCCAGGAACTGGCCGCCATCTGGAGCCGCTCCACCGCCAGCCGCGAGCAGTTGCTGGAGCAGTTGCAGGCCTGGTGCAAGCGCGCCGAAGACAGCGGCATCAAGTCGCTGCAGGAGTTCTCGGTTCGCCTTCGCAGCTACGCCTGATAAGGTGGGCGGCCTTCGGGTCGCCTGTCGGCAGGCAACAAAAAACCCGCCGATTGGCGGGTTTTTTATGGGTCCACGCTGGGATTACTTCAGCTTGGTTTCCTTGTACATCACATGCTTGCGAGCCTTGGGATCGAACTTGCTGATCTCCATCTTCTCGGGCATGGTCTTCTTGTTCTTGGTGGTGGTGTAGAAGTGACCGGTGCCCGCAGTGGACTCCAGCTTGATCTTTTCGCGTCCGCCTTTAGCCATGGTGCTTCTCCTTAAACCGCTTCGCCGCGGGCGCGCAGGTCGGCCAGAACGGAATCGATGCCGTTCTTGTCGATGGTGCGCAGGGCAGCCGTGGACAAACGCAGACGGATCCAGCGGTTCTCGCTCTCGACCCAGAACCGGCGGTACTGCAGGTTGGGCAGAAAACGACGCTTGGTTCTATTGTTGGCGTGGGAAACGTTGTTTCCGACCATGGGCTTCTTGCCCGTTACGACACATACGCGAGCCATGACGCTGCTCCAAAATTGAGGGTTAACCATTGAGGGTTAACGTATAGGGGTTAACCCGAGAACCGCGATTTATATCACAGCTTGCGTGCGCGAGGCAAGTCACCCCGCTT
>JAABQU010000250.1 GCA_011391285.1 Thiobacillus sp. | reverse complement strand
GAACGCCCTGTTCCAGCGTGACCCCTCCTGCTGGATCTATAACGGTGTCACCTGCAATCCGATGTTCTGGCCAGCACGCAAGCCAGAAACCCTGCTGCTGCGCGCCGTCTACAAGTTCAGCCCGGTGTTCGCGGGCGGGGACTTCCGCATCTGGTGGGGCGATTCCGACGAGTATTTCGCGAGCGCCTCGATAGAGGGCGGTGATGTCATGCCAATCGGCAACGGCGCGGTGTTGATCGGCATGGGCGAGCGCACGACCCGCCAGGCAGTGGTGCAGGTGGCTCGAGAACTCTTCAGGCACGGCGCCGCGACGCGCGTGATCACCTGCCAGATGCCGAAGCGTCGCTCCGTGATGCATCTCGATTCAGTGTTCACCTTCCTCGACCGCGACGCGGTCACGGTATTCCGCGAGGTGGTAGACCAGGTACGCTGCTACAGCCTCTACCCGCAGGATGCCGGCGGCATCGAGATTCGCAAGGAAGACACGCACCTGCAGGATGTCGTCAAGGACGCGCTGGGAGTTCCAAAACTGCGGGTCATCGTCACCGGTGGCAATGCCTACGAGGCCGAACGTGAGCAATGGGACGACGGCAACAACGTCCTGGCGCTGGAGCCCGGCGTGGTCGTAGCCTACGACCGCAATACCCACACCAACGCACTGCTGCGCAAGGCTGGGATCGAGGTCATCACGATCCGCGGCGCCGAACTCAGCCGCGGCCGCGGTGGCGGACACTGCATGACCTGCCCGATCTCGCGCGACCCGGCGCTTTGATCCTGATCACCCTTCGTTCCCCGGGGAGAGCGCTTTCATGAGCTTCATTCTTCGCAACGGTTCGCGACTGGCCGTTCAGGTTCACACCGAGCACAACAGCAACTACCCGTTCATCACGACTGTGGAAGACTGAGCATGCGCATCGTCGTCGCCCTGGGCGGCAACGCCCTGCTGAAACGAGGCCAGTCGATGACCGCCGAGGTACAGCGGGCCAACGTGCGTGTCGCCGCCGAGGCAATTGCACCGCTCGCCCGGACGCACCAGGTCGTCATCAGCCATGGCAATGGGCCGCAGATCGGCCTGCTTGCACTGCAGGGTGCGGCCTACCGGCCCGATGAGGCCTTCCCGCTGGACGTACTCGGCGCCGAAACAGAAGGCATGATCGGCTACATGATCGAGCAGGAACTCGGCAACCTGCTGCCGGATGAGACGCCGTTCGCCACCGTACTGACGATGGTTGAGGTGGACCCGGACGACCCCGGATTCCGGAATCCGACCAAGTTCGTCGGTCCCGTCTATGACAAGGTCGAAGCCGACCACCTTGCGGCGGAGAAGGGCTGGGTGTTCAAACCGGACGGCCCGAAGTGGCGGCGGGTTGTTCCCTCGCCGCTGCCGAAGCGCATCTTCGAGATCCGCCCGATCCGATGGCTGCTCGACCAGGGCACGGTGGTGATCTGCGCGGGCGGCGGCGGCATCCCGACCCTGTTTCAGAAAGGTGCTGACCGGAAGTTGATCGGCGTCGAAGCGGTGATCGACAAGGATCTCTGCTCTGAACTGCTGGCACGTGAACTTGATGCCGACCTGTTCGTGATGCTGACCGACATCGGTGCCGTCTACCTCGACTGGGGCACCCCGACGCAGCGCGCGATCCGCCGGGCCACGCCCGCCGCACTATCGGACATCAGCTTCGCCGCGGGCTCCATGGGACCGAAGGTGGCCGCTGCGTGCAGCTTCGCCCAGGCAACCGGGAAAAAGGCGGCCATCGGTGCGCTGGAGGACCTCTCCCGGATCATCGCCGGCGAGGCCGGCACCACGGTTTCCCCAGATGGTGACGGGATGGTTTTTTCGCCCTGAGGGCGAGTTGAAGATGGAGCGGCCAGTTCCAAGGAGTTGAAACATGCTTGAAGGAAAATTCGCCCCGATGCGCATCCGGGCTCTCGTCATCGATGACGAGCTCAAGCAGGACACAGCCGATGGTCACGCCGTGGTGCGATGTTCCAGGACCTGGAACCGCCCATCGATGACGATTTCCGCCTGGTCGTCGATCGCGCGGTGATCCGGCTCTATGCGCCGCCGAAGTTCGGCGATGCCTACGCGGTAGTGTTCGGACCGCCGGACACGGATATCCGTTTCTGGCCGCGAAGCGATCCTGAATAGAGCTGCCAAACTCAGCGTCAGATTTCTGGAATTCTGAATTTCGGCAAGCGACCACCCCAGTCATTGACCGCCCGGCTCCAACCCTGACTGGTGTTGGTCCTACAAGAGACGTTCACCGCTGCTTTTTGGTAGGCAGGTCATCGGCCTCAGCGGACTCGCTACCAAGCTATTGCATATTCTCGACCGAAAATCACCCCCAACTCATGGCCATTACGTTCCCGGCGTTTCCCGGCGACCTCGCCGACTATCCTGGGAAAGAGGTTTTCGATCACGCGCTGGCGGGCCTTGGTGGCGAACTGCCGGCGCAGCTTTTTCGCTTGTTCATCGGGCGCCTCGGCAATGAGCGTTTCCACATCCAGGTGGGCATACCAGACGTCCAGGGGGCTCATGCGGGAGTAATCGCGCAGCGCTTCCCGGTAGGCGCGTCCGCACGTCTCGGCGGCATCCCGTGCATCCGCATCGGATAGCTTGTTGTCGCGTACGGCCACCGCGAAGCTGACGGCCAGCCGCTTCAGATCCCACTCCCAGGGGGCGGGCAGGGTTTCGTCGAAATCGTTGATGTCGAACACCAGATTGCGCTCCGGTGTGGCGAACAGGCCGAAATTCAGCAAGTGGCAGTCGCCGCAAGCCTGCACCCGCACGCCGGTGCTGGCTGTGGTGGCGAGATCATAGGCCATCAGCCCCGCGGAGCCGCACAGGAAGGTGAAGGGGCTGGCCAGCATGCGGCCGTAGCGGATGGGCACCAGCTGCGGCAGGCGGTCCTTGTTGGACGCTTCCAGAATGTCAATCGGATCGCGGCGCTTGGCCGAGGGCGTCCACTCGGCATGGCTCGCACGCGGCACGCTGTCGCGCAGTGCCTTGCCCGCAGCCCTTGCCCGCAGCGAGGTGTTCCGCCCGCGAGAGAAGAAGCGGGATGGGCTCAGCCTGACTGACTTCAGCTTTTGACTTGCGGGGTGATTTGTTGACGGTTGCCATTGCTTAGCGCCATTCCATTCTGTTTGACTTCTCTTTCAGTGTAGAGAGAGATTCGTTCAGTTGGCTCTGGACATTCAGGTCCTGCCAGGGCGCTTGCCCGCGATGATCAAGGGTGCGTCGATTGCCTGCATGACATAGGAGACCGGCAAGTCGTTCTCCATCAGCGTCCCCATTGCGCGCAGATACTTGCGGATGTGGCGGAAGAACTTCTTGTAGCCCGCGCACAGGTAGTGCAGTCCGGGCTCGCCGTCCGGGGTCGTGGCGAAGCGGTGCTTCGGGCAACCACCCCAGCACGCCTCTTTGACCTCGCATTCGCGGCAGTAGCGGGGTAGCGTCGCCTCCTTGTGCGGCCCGAAGCCGGATGCCACCGAACGCTCGACCATCTCGCCGAGCTTGTCGGTCAGCACGTTGCCGAGCTTGTACTCGGGATAGACGTAGTGGTCGCAAGCGAACACGCTGCCGTCGTGCTCCATCGCCACGGCGCGTCCGCAGGTCTTCGAGAAGATGCACACCGGAGAAGGCTCGCCCACCCAGGCGGTGAGCGCCCATTCGAAGTTCATGACGAAGGTCGTGCCGACGTCCTTGCGCACCCACTCCTCGTAGATGGCGATGAGGAAGTCGCCGTAGGCCTCCGGCTCGACCGTCCACGGCGTGACCTCGGTATTGGTCTCTTCCTTATCGAGCGTTGCCGGCGAGGCGAGCCACAGCCCGAGCGTTTGCGTCGCCGGGGCGGGCATGCGCTCGACGATGGGCGTGAACTGGATGTAGTGGATGCCGGCTTCCTTGAAGAAGCGGTAGACATCGAGCGGGCGATACGCCGTGTCGCGGCCGACGCAGGCGAGTGCATTGAATTCGACCTGGTGCTTCTGCAAGAGCCGCACGCCAGCCATGACGCGCTCGAACGTGCCCGCACCGTGGCGGTCCTTGCGGTAGCGGTCGTGGATGTCCTGCGGGCCGTCGAGGCTGACGCCGATGAAGAAGTCGTTGGCCTTGAAGAATTCGCACCACGCGTCGTCGAGGCTCAGCGCGTTGGTCTGCAGGGTGTTGCGGATTTCCTTGCGCGCGCGATAAGGCGCCTGCAGTTCGACCACGCGGCGAAAGAAGTCGACCCCCAGCAGGGTCGGTTCGCCGCCGTGCCAGACGAACTCGACCACCGGCGTCGGCTGCGCCTCGACATATTGCTCGATGTAGGCCGCCAGCACCGCGTCCGGCATGCGGTACTGCTCGTCGCTGGCAAACAGCGCGCGCTTCTCCAGGTAGAAGCAGTAGTCGCACTTGATGTCGCAGACCGGCCCGATGGGCTTGGCCAGCACGTGGATGCCGGGCTTCGCTGTCTCGCTGTGTTCGCTCATGCCTTCGCGATCAGATACGTGTCATCCTGGAACGTCACTTCATCCGCCTGATGTCGTCGGGCCGCCAGGTCTTGTTGAACCACGGCTCGAGCGGGCCGTACAGGCGCAGGATCGTGAACCAGGCCTTGCCGGGAATCGTCTGCACCCAGTTGGCTTCCTTGCCGGCCGGCGCCTTCGGGCCGAAGTACACGTCGACCGAGCCGTCGGCGTTCACCTGCAGGGCCTTGTTCTGGCTGCTGACGGAAGGGAAGCGTTGATCGGTCTGCAGCATCGAGCGGGTCTGCGTGTCGTAGACGATCACCGACCAGAAGTCCTTCGCCGGAATGTTCGGCGGCAAATGCAGCTTGTAGGTCTTGCCGCCGTCGAGCGGCTGCTGGTCGGCATCGACCGCGGTCCACGGGTAAGTGGAACCCTGGCCGACCACCTGCGTGTCCATGGCTGGCGTGACGCCGGTGGCGAGGAAGAAGAACATCGGTGCGGCATCGAGGTTCGGCACGCCCGGCTGCTTCTCGAACTTGTAGCCGCCGATGAAGGGCCGCTTCCACTGCCGGTCCTCGAAGAAGAAAGCTTCCTTGTCACGGGTGCGGTAGCCCAACACGCGGCCCGTGGCGTCGCCCACCGCCGCAGCTTCGGCGAGGATCTTCTTCATGCGTGCGCCCGGCGCGAAGGGCTTGCCCTTCTCGATGCCGAGCGAGGCCCAGATGCCGAGCGTGGTGGCGTCGATGATGTCGGTCGGCTCCTCCTGCACGACCTGGTGCAGCATCGGCCAGAACGACGCGTCGGCGGGCGCGACCATGTTGAACGGCTTGCCGGATAGGTTGACGAAGGTCAGCGCCGGTGGCGGGCTGCCGGCCTGCGCGAGCGGATAGATCTTCGTGTGCTGCTTCACCGCGTCCACGCCCGGCTTGGGATCGCCGTTCACCAGGAAGCTGCGCCACCCGGCCCAGGTCTGGAAGGTGGGACTGCGAACGACGTGGTAGCCGTCCGGCACCTTGCCCTGGTAGCCGGGCGGCAGCAGCAGGTACTTGCCGCCGGCGCCCTTGTCGGGGCCGGTAATGCCGAGGTCCGTGTTCCAGCGGTACCACATGTCGTCGATCAGGCCGAGCACCTTGGGCGGCACTTCGAGCACCAGCGGGCCCTTGCGCAGGTCCAGCCAGAACCAGGTGTAGGGCGTGTTGTTGTTGGCGGTGAGCTCGATGGTGCGCGAATCGACCAGCTCCTCCCAGATCGGCACCGTGGTGTTGGCGGGCCCCATCTTGAGGATGTTGGTGCGGTTCGCCAGCTGGTTCACCGCCGGCAGGCCGAGCAGATAGCCCTGCACCGCGCGCTGGAAATCCAGGTTGTCGTAGAGCTTCTGGGTGCTGGCCTGATCCGGCACGCCATCCAGGAACTTCAGCGGTCCCAGGCGGGTTTGCATCGTGTTCGGTATCGCGATGCCGGGTGGAACCGGGGTGGTGTACTGGTACGGCGCGGCCGCGACCACCGTGGTCATGGCGGCAAGCAGCGCCGCAGAGAATATTCCGAGTCGTGTCATTTCAGCCTTCCTTTTTGATTTGCTCGATGCGCCGACCCGCACGTGCGCGGGTCAAACCTTCACTTCGGAAACAGAAACTGCATCTGCAAACGCAATTGCCATTGCGCTGCATTGTCCGGCCGCTCGACGTTGTAATACGCCCCGGCCTGCAGATTCACCGGCTGCTTTCCGAAGCGCATGATCTGCCCGATGCCCAATCCGAGCGGGACGGTCCAGCGTTGCCCGCTGTCCGCTTTCCAGTCCGCCGTGATGACGGGGGAGAAGGTGAGATAGCGTCCCGGTGCATCGGGAAAGTTGTAGTTGACGAAGGGCTGGACCAGCATCTGGTTGACGCTGGACCGACCGTCGTCTTCCGACACCGACCAGACGTTGTTCACCAGCGCGCCGTAAACCCACGTCTTGCCAAGATGCAGCGCCACGGCCGTCGGCCCCAGGCCCCACGCGCCCTGGCCGAGGCGGTCGTCGGTGGCGGTATCCAGCTGCGCAATGGCGCCCGCACCCCACACCCATCCACCCACCGCCTGCTTCGGCGACAGGAAGGCCGAGAACTGGACATCCCCGATGCCGAATTCGCGATCCTGCTCTGAGGTGAAAGCCGGTTGCGAAATGACGGGCACGATGCTGCGCGTGATGAGATTCCACTCCGCATTCAGGCTGACGGGGTAGACGGGCTGAATGTTGAGGATTTCCTGCGTCTTCTTTAGCGGCCCGACATCGAAATTGGTGTTGCTCTGGAACGGCAGACTGATCATGTCGGCGATGGGATTCTGCGCCGCCTTGGCGAGGGCGGCCGCACCCTGGTCCTGCGCCGATGCAGGCGATGCGGCGAGTGTTGCCAGCACGCACGCGATCGCGCCGATCGGCGGGCGTGACGCGAATCGCAATTTCACGTCAGCCATCCTGTCCTGTTTCGGAGAACCCGCTTCACGTCGCCTTTGGGCATTACTTCACCTCCACGGTCACCTTCGGAATGTGCCCGGTGAAGCGCGACTTCGCCTCGGCGCCGATCGACTCGACCACCGGCGTGCCGAGGTCAATGCCGACGTCGGCGGTCTCGTCGGCCGAGAAGAGGCCGGCCTGCGTATGCTCGATGCGGCCCTCGGCAACCTTCTGGCCGTTGACCCGCAGCGTGCCCTTGCCGCCCTTGCCCGGCCCGCCGCCGTCATAGTCGAAGACGAACTGCAGCGTGGCCTTGCCCGGCGGCAGCTTCGCCGTGCCGGCGATCGAGGTGCGCTGCAGGCCGAGGAAGTTGTAGTCGTAGGCCGGCACGCCGTCCTTGACGTACAGCGACCAGCCGCCGAAGCGCCCGCCCTGGGCGATGACGGTGCCGTTGGCGGCGCCTTGCGGCACCTCGATCTCGGCGGTGAGGGTCTTGGAGCGGTTCTTTACGTTGATGAACACGCCCTCCATCATGCCGGTCATGCCTTCGGCCAGCGTCAGCGACGTGCGCCCGGCCATCAGGTCGGGACGGCCCACCGCCGCGGCATCCAACCGCTCGAAAACGCGGTCGTCCATCGGCAGCACGCCGTTCCTGGCGGCTTCCTTCAGGTACAGCGCCTGCAACTCCGCGAGCTTCTTCGGGTTCTGCTTCGCCAGGTCGTTGGCCAGACTGAAGTCCGTGCGCGTGTCGTACAGTTCCCAGGCCGAGTTGTCCTCCAGCGAGCGGCGCGGCTTGGCTTCCCACGGCGCCCGGTGGATCGTGCGCGCGAACCAGCCGTCATGGTAGATCGCCCGGTTGCCGGCGATCTCGAAATACTGCGTCGTGCGGCCCTTCGCTTTCGGATCGTCGAACGAGGCCATCAGGCTCTTGCCGGCCATCGGCACCTGCGGCACGCCGTTGACCACCTTCGGCTCCGGCAGCCCGGCGGCCTGCAGCACCGTCGGCGCGACGTCGATCACGTGGCCAAACTGGGTGCGCAACGCGTTCTTCGTCTTGATGCCCTTCGGCCAGGTCACCACCATGCCGTTGCGCGTCCCACCGAAGTCAGACGGCACCTGCTTCATCCAGCCGAACGGAGCGTTGAAGGCCACCGACCAGCCGGCCGCCATGTGCGGGTAGGTCTCGGGGCCGCCCCACTTGTCCATCAGCTTCAGCATGTCCTCGACCTTCTCGTGCACGCCGTTGAAGTAGGTGTACTCGTTGAACATGCCGTTCTGGCCGCCTTCGCCGCTGGTGCCGTTGTCGCCGGCGATGTAGAAGACCAGCGTGTTGTCGCCCTGGCCGACTTCGTCGAAGGCCGCGAGCATGCGGCCGATCTCATGATCGGTGTACTCGACGAAGGCGGCGAACACCTCGGCCTGACGCGCGAAGAGGCGCTTCTCGTCGGCCGAGAGCTTGTCCCAGTCCTTGATCGCCGGTGGCTTGGGCGCAAGCTTGGTGCCGGGCGGCACGACGCCCATCTGGATCTGCCGCGCCAGGGACTCTTCGCGGATCTTGTCCCAGCCCTGGTCGAACTTGCCCTTCCACTTGTCGATCCAGGCTTGGGGAACGTGGTGGGGCGCGTGAACGGCACCCGGCGCGAAGTAGACGAAGGCCGGCTTGTCGGGCGTCAGGGCCTTCTGGTACTTGATCCAGGCCCGCGCCTTCTCCGTCATGTCGGTCATGAAATGGTAGTTCGGGTCGTGCGGCAGTTCGACCTGCGCAACCCCGTCGTAGAGATAGGGCGCCCACTGATTGGTCTCGCCACCGAGGAAGCCGTAGAACTTGTCGAAGCCCTGGTGCAGCGGCCAGCGGTCGAACGGGCCGGACTCGCTCGCCTCCCAGGTTGCCGTCTCGTGCCACTTGCCGAACGCGGCCGTGCTGTAGCCGTTCAGGCGCAGCATCTCGGCCAGCGGCGCAGTCGTGCTGGGCACCTGACCGGTGGCGCCGGGAAACCCGGTGGCCATCTCGGTGATGAAGCCCATGTTCACCTGGTGATGGTTGCGGCCGGATTTCAGCGCCGCACGCGTCGGCGACGACAGCGCGGTGGTGTGGAAGTTGTTGTAGCGCACGCCGTTGCCCGCCAGGCGGTCGAGCACCTCGGTGCGGATCGGGCCGCCGAAGGTGCTGGTGGCGCCGAAGCCGAGGTCGTCGATCAGCACGATCACCACGTTCGGTGCGCCAGCCGGCGCCTTGATCTCGAAGCGCGGCGGCATCTTGGCATTACGAACATCGAGTTCCTTGGATACCGGAGGTTTCGGGCCCAGGAGCGGCAGCGTTGTGCGGTCGAGGGGTGCCTGCGCTGCACCGGCCATGCCGGCGAAGGCCATGCCCAGCGCCACGCCGAGTTTTTCGTAGGCTGCTTTCTTTTTCATGTTCACTCCTTCCAGGGATTGGTTTGACGCGTTCAGGCCCTTTGGGGCCTTTTGCATGCGAGGGGGCTATTCGGGTGAGCGGCCGCGGCCATCAGCGGGGGCCGACCCGGTTGACGGGTCCGCCGAGGTTGACCCCCACCCCGCCGCTATAGCCCACCCCGGCCTGCCCGGCACCCGCGCCCGGCAGCACGCCGACTCCCGACGCGGGACCGCCCACGCCGCCGGCGCCGACCCCGGGGACGGGGGCAACGCCCACCCCAGGCGCGCCGGCCCCGACCGTGGAACGGCGGGCCACGCCGGCATAGCTGACCGGTGTTGCCGGTCGGCCGACGACCGCCCCCGCAGTGGCGACCAGGCCGCTCTGCAGCGCAGGGCCGATCTCGCCATTGCCCAGCCATCCGGCCACGGCCAGACCGAACATGAGCGCGTATTTGCGTGGGACGGGTTTCATGGTTGTGCTCCTGAAGGGGCGCCTTGCGGCAATTCATCGAGTTCGATCAGCGCATCCGCGCCGATCTTTTTCGCGCCGGCCGGCGGCACGAACTTGAACGCATCCGCGGCCGGCTTGACGCCGGTCTCCCAACTCTTGACGCGCAGGGTGTATTGCGGCGCGCTGTTCACGGTCTTGCTGGTGATCACCATTTTGCGCGGAATGGGCTGCTTGCCGACCTCGACCCAGAGCTGCCAGTCCGTATCGGCATTGCGGAAAGCGAGGTGCTCGCATTCGCGACCATCGATGACGCCGCGGCCGATGTGCTTGGCTTCCTGGACCCCGGCCACGAGGAGCTCATAGGCGTTCGACTGCAGCAGATCGGCGCCGGGCAAGGCGATGCCATGTCCCGCGCGCAAGGCTGCGATCAGCTGGTCGACGCTGCCAGGCGCATCGAACTGCACGTAGCCGTTGAGGTTTTTGCCATAGATGCTGGCAAGCTTGCCGTCGAAGACCAGCGCCACGTCGGCATAGCCGCCCACCCGGTGGGCGCGCAATTTGTCCGGACGGCTCAACAGCAACTCGCCGGAATTGGTGAACTGTATTTTTTCCAGTTGCGGCGTGATGACTTCGATGTCGGTGTCGAACGTGAGCCGGATCGTTTTCTGGCTGCCCACATAGTCCGACATGGCCTTGAGAACGGCCCTGGCATCGGGCGCCTGCGCCTGGACGCCGGATGCCGACGCGACAAGCACCGCCGCAAGCACCCTGCCGACAACCGACGTGCGGCGACGGGCTCCGGTTTTCATTCCGAGATTCGTTTGCATGCCTTGTTCCCTCAAATTGCTCGTGGCTCCATCCGAACCGTTGGTTCGGATGCGCCGACACAAAGCCCATGTCCAGTTCATCGTAGCAACCGCTGACCAGGGCGCTGGGTGAAGCGCTGTTTTCCGCGCCCGCATACCCGACCGCCTCGCCAAGACCGGAGGTGCCGATTCCATCCCTCCCTCATGCATGGGGGGGGTAAGCGACATGGCTAGCGCAGGCACTTACTTTGCCACAAAGTACCCCGAAACCCGAAGCAGGGTAATTGGACTTTGGTCCTATTGGCTGCCTGAAGGGCCAGGGCTCAGGCGTCAGTCTAGGCTTCGCCGCCTCGCATGCCCTGCGACGTTGATGGGGGCTCCGCCGGCGCCTCGAACCACTGCTCCCTCGGCACCACCTTCGGTTGCGGGGTGTCCGCAACGTAGGCCGGCGTCATGATCTGCACGCCGTGTTCGTTGAAGACATCCAGGATGTTGCGGTGCAGGGCCGTGTAGAGTTGCGCCATGGCATTGGGCTGGTCGCAATAGACGTTGATTTCATACGGTGACGCAGAAATCCCCCAGCGCCTTCTGCAGAACGAAGGGTTTGGGCTCGACCAGCAAGCCGGGCGTGCGCTCGGCCGCCCTGCGCAGCATGGCTTCGACCTGGCGCCAGGGCGTTTCGTAACCGACGCCGACGGTGGTATGCAGGATCAGCCCCTGGCCAAGGTGCTGTAGTTGACGATATTGCTGTTCATGATCAGCGAGTTGGGCATGACGATTTCCTCGTTCTTGACCGTGCGCAGGCGGGTCACCAGCAGCTTCCTCTCCAGCACGTCGCCGGTGACCTCCCCGACCTGGATGCGGTCGCCGATCCTGAAGGCGCGCCGATAGATCATCGTATAGCCGGCGAGGATGTTGCTGATGATCGATGTGGAGCCGAGCGAGAAAACCAGGCCGAGAAAAAGCGAGATCCCCTTGAACGCCTGGGAATCCGATCCGGGAATGTAGGGATAGGCGACCACCATCGCAAAAACGACAATCAACAGCCGGACAATGCGATACGTCGGCTGGGCGAGTTCGCTGTCGAGGCTGGCGACGCTGATGCGGCCATGCTCGATGCCATCGAAGAACATCAGCACAAGCCTCAGCACATAACGCGTCACCACGAACAGGATGACAAGAAAGACCAGGTTCGGGATGTAGGCGATCAGGGCCGACCCCATGACCCGCAACGGGTCCATGACCAGGTCGAACAAGGTGCGTGATACCGGCCTTGTCCACGGGAACAGCTCGAGGACATAGTTCAGGTACACGTAGAGAATGGCCAGCGAAAGCAGGACGCGCAGCGCCTTGAGAGCGGTATGCAGCCCGTGCATGATCTGGCCGGCCCTGACAAGCTGGGCCGAGTCCTTCTCGAACTTCTCGATGCGCACAGCCAGACGACGGGTTGCCGCCGCGTCCAACCAGCGCGTGCTGTGGCGGATGCCGAAGAACAGCACCCCAAACGCCAGCGTGGCGCCGAGGGCATACAGGGCATGCGTTCGCAGCACACCCGGGTTGCGGTCGCTGCGGTAAGCGGCAATGGCTTCCGCGATCCGTGTCCGGTATAGCTCTGCCAGAACGTGCCGCCTGACCCCTTCGGTTCTGGCGTCGGCATCGAGTACGCTCATGATCAGGCGTTCGCCGGCGAGAGTGCTGGCACGATCTTCGGTTTCGACCACGCGCAGCGAATCGGTGCGGATCGACGGGTCCGCGGCGATGGCCTGAATCCTGTCGCGAATGTCGTGTGCCCGGCGCTCAGCCGGGTAGGCCGTCACGCCCCGGACCCTAAACAGGGTCGAGCCGTCCAGCGCTACGTCAGCAAGCTCGACGCTGGCGGCCTGCTCCGTCTCAGGGTTATCGGTGGGGACTTCGTCCTGAGCGGCTGCGGTTCCAACCATGCACGCACACGCGAGCGCACAGGACAGGAGCGTGTTCTGCATGGAACGCCATGCCTGCCTGGCATCAGCGCGATGACCACGCCAGGCCCGAACCAGTTGGTGGATGACGGTCGCAATAAACCTGTTCATTTTCCGTTCTTCCTGATCATCAGACGCAGGCCACGCCCGCGGTTGCACGCATGGGGTCGGCCCCCTCGACATACTATCCTCGCAGAACCTGCCCTGTTGATTCCAGCGCGCTGCGGCAGCTGCTTGTCGCGTAATCGTTGCGCGACGCACGCTGCCCTGAACCCGATGCCGCGTGCGGGCATGAAAACGCGGGCATCGGCCCGCGTTTTTCAACATCACCTGCTCAGGTTTTTTGAATCAGGCATCGACAGGACAGGGAACACTACAGCCACTCAAAGCGAGACCTGCAGGCCGGTTCTCTGAATGATCATTTGGCAGCCGTTCCCACCCCCAACTCCTTGAAGCGCTGGGCCACCAGTAGCGACCATTTGTCGAAGGCATTCTTTGCGTAGTTCCACGACTGGAACGAATTCATGTAGCCATTCGCCCAGGTATCCACGGCGCTGGAATCCATCTCTGCCGCGTACTTGCGGCCGACCGTGGTGTCGCGGCACTCGGCGAGGACGGCGCCCGACGTGGCGTCGAGAAACTGCATTTCCATGCCCGTCTCACCGAGGTAAGGCGTCGAGCCCGCCGGACCACCCGTCGCCACGCCCGAGCCCGCCTCGGCAACAAAGCCGAAGGGGATCAGTGTCCCCGCAACGCTCCGCTTGACGTCGGTCGGCTTCAGGCTGGTGAGCGCAACGGCAATCACGATCGTGCCGGGCTCGGGCGCGGTGACCACCGCCATCTGCGGCTTGAGGGCCTTGACCAGCGAGTCATTGAAGTAGTCGGTCAGCTTTTTCAGATCGGACGGATCGACGGTCACGTTTTCGCCATCCTTGGGCTTGAGCGACACGACAATGCGCGAAATCATCACCTTGTCGTATTTCTTGGGATCCACGCCAGTATCGCGCCAGCATTCGACCCCGTTGCCCTTGTCGGTCGGCTTGAGTCGTTCGTAATTCGTCAGGAAGCCCGATTGCGTCAGACGCCTGGGGTCGGTCACCGTCACGGCAGCGCCGCCATTGCTCTTCGTCTCGGACGCCTTGGGTGCGGCTTCAGACTGGGCAAAGGCCTGGCCTGACATGAGCATCACGCCCAGCAGGGCCGTGCCGCACAATCCACTCAGGTTCCAATTGACGGAGCGCGCGCGCTTGCTAAATTGATGCTTCATTGCATTCCTTTTCGTTTTAAAAATACCGAGCGTTGTCGACGACGAGCATAAGTGTTGCGGGAATCCAGCCATCACAGCGGCGTGCAGGAGCCGAACAGCACGAAGGCGCCGTCCCGGCTGCTGAAGGTCGAGACCATCTTGCCGGTTGCGGTGTTGAGCGCCACGCTCCAGGCCAGACCCAGTTCGGTGCCCTGAAGCAGGACCTGGTTCTCATCTTTTTCCATGGCGCGGATCGGCGAGGTCCGTTTCGGGCCGACGATCACCTTCTTGGAAAAATCGATCCGCATGAAGGCGGGCGCACCGACATCGTCGGGAATACCTTTCTCGCAGCCTTCACCGGTGTGACATTCCATCGCCTCGACCGGTGCACAGATCAGCGGCTTGGTGCCATCGAAATCACCCGCGATCGCCACCGAACCCAACGACCAGATCACTGCCGCCAGGGGCAGACGCGTCCTGTTTTTCATGTTCAACTCCCTTATCGGATCGTATAGCCACGGCCTTCCATGCAGGCGCCATAGGCCCGGTAGAAGGTATTGATTTGCTGCTGATGCTGAGACTGGGCCTGCTGGTTCTGGGCTTCCTGGTTCTGGCGTGCCCTGCGGCCTCCGGCCATGGTGCCGACGACCGCGCCGACCGCCGCACCCTGGCCGGCATCGCCGGCAATCGCGCCGATCGCCAAGCCGCCCACCGCGCCGCGCGCGGCGCCCTGAACCCGCTCACCGCCG
>JAABQU010000249.1 GCA_011391285.1 Thiobacillus sp. | reverse complement strand
TTACTCTGCCTCGAAGGCCGCCGCTATTGCCTACCTGGAAAGCCTGCGGGTCGAGTTGCGCGGCAGCGGCGTGAGAGTCGTGACACTGGTACCCGGCTATATCGATACGCCAATGACCGAAAAGAATCCGTATCCCATGCCCTTCCTGATGCCAGTTGACCGCGCGGTACTCAGCATGGCACGGCATATCGAGCGGGGCACGCGCTTTGCCGTGATGCCCTGGCAGATGGGCGTGGTAGCGCAATTGCTGAAAGTGTTGCCACGGCCGCTGTTCGATGCCTTGTTTGCCCGTGCGGGACGCAAGCCACGCGGCTCGGGCTAAAATTCGGGCCATGAAGAATCTGCGTATTTTCGACCGCCGCCAGTTCGTATTGATCCTGTGGGTGTTACTGACCACGGGATTCATGGCCATTTCGCTGATCGGCTATCAAGTGTCGCGCCAGGCGATTCGCGCCGCGATCATCGATCAGGACCTGCCGCTGACTTCCAGTAACATCTACTCCGAAATCCAGAAGGATCTCGTGCGGCCGGTGCTGATCTCCTCGACCATGGCGCACGATACCTTCATGCGTGACTGGGTGCTGCGGGGCGAGAAGGAGCCCGGCGAAATGGCGCGTTACCTCAAGGAGGTCAAGGAACGTCATGGAGCCTTCAGCAGTTTCTTCATATCCGAAAAGACGGCGAATTACTATACCGGCGACGGCGTGCTGAAACGGATATCGTCCTTCGAGCCGCGCGATGCCTGGTATTCCCGCGTGCGCGGCATGAGCGAGGATTATGAGATCAATATCGATCCCGACCTCGCCAACGACGACGCCCTGACCATCTTCATCAATTACCGGGTGTTCGACTACAACGGCGACTACATCGGCGCAACGGGCATCGGCCTGACGGTCGATGCCGTGCAACGCCTGATCGGTGAATACCAGGCGCGTTTCAACCGCACCATCTATTTCGCCAATTCGCGCGGGGAGCGGGTGAGTTTGGGCAAGCAGGCGCAGCCCGCGCCAGCCTTGCGCCAGCAGCCCGGTCTCGGGCCGCTGCTCGACCGCATCCTGCAGGAGCGGCACGGCTCTTATCAGTATGAGGCCGACGGGGACAACCATATCCTTCACGTCAACTATCTGCCGGAGATCAAGTGGTATCTGTTTGTCGAACAAAACGAGTCGGTCGCGCTGGCCGGCATCCGCCAGACGCTGTACGCCAGCCTTGCCATCAGCCTGGTGGTGACGCTCTTTGTCGTTATCCTCATCCATGTGGCGTTTTCCCGTTATCAGCTGCGTATCGAGGAAATGGCCTCGACCGACAAGCTGACCGGTCTGCTCAATCGTCATGCCTTCACCATCCTCATCGACAAGTTGCTGGCCGAATACCGCCGCGCGCCACAGCCGATCGCGGTGCTGCTGGCTGACGTCGACCACTTCAAGGAAATCAACGACCGTCATGGCCATCTGGCCGGCGACCAGGTTTTGCAGCTCATTGCGGAACGGCTGCTGGCCGGCTTGCGCGCCTCCGACATCGCCGCGCGCTGGGGCGGCGAGGAGTTCCTGATGGTCATGAAGGGATGCGACCTCACCGAGGGACAGCGTATCGCCGAAACCCTGCGGCAAAAAATCGAGGCGGCGGCCATCGTGGTGAATGGCCAAACCATCCCCGTGACAATCAGCATCGGCGTCAGCCAATACGACGGCACGGAGTTACCGGACCTGACGGTGAATCGCGCCGACGCCGCCTTGTACGAAGCGAAGAACGCCGGGCGCAACCGGGTGAAGGTGGCGACGCAGTCGAATATGGCGTAATGCGCCATCCCGCCAGTGCCGACTTTTATCGCCGTTGACCCAAGTCAAGCTACGAAAATCATGGCGCACTTATAGTCCGCCGTCACCTTTTTCACCCTTGCCATGAGCTCAGCTTTCGAACTCGTCTGCCCTGCCGGCGGCTTGCCGGCGCTGAAAACCGCTGTCGATCACGGGGCGAATTGCGTTTACACCGGGTTCCGCGACGAGACCAACGCGCGCAATTTCACCGGGCTGAATTTCGACGATGCCAGCCTGAAAACGGGCATCGCCTACGCCCACCAACGCGGCGTGAAGGTGCTGGTCGCCCTCAACACCTATCCGTTGAGCGACAACTGGGTGAAGTGGACGGCAGCGGTGGACAAGGCGGCGGCCTTCGGTGTCGATGCGGTGATCCTCGCCGATCCCGGCCTGATGGAGTATGCACACCGCACCCACCCGCAACTGCGCCTGCACTTGTCCGTGCAGGGTTCGGCGACCAACTACGAGGCGATAAATTTCTATCGCGAACGCTTCAACATCCAGCGTGCCGTGTTGCCGCGCGTGCTATCGATGGCGCAGGTCGAGCAGGTGGTGCAGAACACGCCGGTCGAGATCGAGGTGTTCGGTTTCGGCGGCCTGTGCGTGATGGTTGAAGGGCGCTGTGCGCTGTCGGCCTACGCCACCGGCACCTCGCCCAACTGCAACGGCGCCTGCTCACCGGGCAAAGCAGTGCGCTATGAAGAAACGCCGGCCGGCATGGAAACGCGCTTGAACGGCATCCTCATCGACCGCTTTGGCAAAGATGAGCGCGCCGGCTACCCGACGCTGTGCAAGGGGCGCTTCGAGGTGGATGAGGAAACCTATTACGCCATCGAGGAGCCGGCCAGCCTGAATACGCTGGAACTACTCCCAGAGCTGATGAAGATCGGCGTCTGCGCCATCAAGATCGAGGGCCGCCAGCGCAGCCCGGCTTACGTCACGCAAGTCACCAAGGTGTGGCGCGAGGCCATCGATTCCTGCCGGCGCGACCCCGAGCATTTTGTCGCGAAGGCGGCGTGGATGGCCGAGCTCAACAAGGTATCGGAAGGCCAGTCGGCGACGTTGGGCGCCTACAACCGACCATGGAAATGAAGCTCTCTCTTGGCCCCTTGCTCTATTACTGGTCGCGCCAGCAGACCATGGATTTCTACGCCGAGATGGCGGAGCAGCCGGTCGACGTCATCTACCTCGGCGAAGCTGTCTGCTCGCGCCGCCACGAAATGCGCCTCGACGACTGGCTGGAAGTCGCCACGGTGCTGGCCGATGCCGGCAAGGCGGTGGCCTTTTCGACGCTGCCGCTCATCGAATCCGAATCTGACCTGAAGGCGGTGCGCCGGTTGATGGACGCCGCAAAGGACGATCCGCGCCTCACTGTAGAGGCCAACGAAATGGGCGCGGTACGGCAACTCGCCGAGCGCGGCCAGCCCTTCGTCGCCGGGCCGACACTGAATATCTTCAACAGCCATACCCTCAAGTTACTGGCTGACTGCGGCGCGACACGCTGGGTGATGCCGCCGGAAATCGGCCGTGCCGCGCTGGCGGCAATGTTGGCAAATGAGCAGAAGGAAATGCCTGCCAACATGGAGACGGAAGTGTTCGTGCATGGCCGCCTGCCGCTCGCCTACTCGGCGCGCTGTTTCACTGCGCGGCGTTACCACTTGCAGAAAGACACCTGCGAATTCCGCTGCATCGAATTCCCCGACGGCCTGACGCTGAAAACGCGCGAGGGCGAGGCCTTCCTTACGCTGAACGGCATCCAGACCATGTCCGCGAAGGTTTATCATCTGGAGCGCGAACTGCCGGAACTCGTTACCAGCGGCGTCGGCCTGATACGTCTGTCGCCACAATCCGACTCCATGCCCGCACTGATTGCCGGCTATCGTAACCTGCTCGACAAACTTCCCGCGCAGTTGCCGGCCGGCGATTATTGCAACGGCTTCTGGTATGAAAAACCTGGTCTCGATTGGGTCACAACATGACGAACTTCAAATTGCCCGACTTCACCCTGCCAGCTGCCCTGGCGCGCCTGGGCAGCAAGTTGCCGCAACTGCCGCCGACGCTCGCACTGGTCACCGGCCTCAACCTCGCGCTCGGCCGCCTGTTGCCGCGCGAACCATTGGAGCCGCTGATCGGCAAGCGCTTCTCCATCCGCGTACTGGATGCCGGCATGACGCTGCGCTTCACCTATGGCACACGCGGCTTCCGGCCAATCTTCGCTGCCACCGCGCCCGACCTGACCATCTCCGCGCGTTCCCGCGACTTCATTGCCCTGCTGATGCGCGAGGAAGATCCCGACACGCTGTTCTTCAACCGCCGTCTGCTGATGGAAGGCGACACCGATCTCGGCCTGCTGGTGAAGAACACCCTCGACGGCATCGACCTGCCACGCTTTGACGCGGCGCGCCTGAGCCCAGCCGAACTGCTCCATCGCCTGCGCGCCCGGCTGGCGACACCGCACAGCGCCTGAACGTTTTCATCCGCGTAAGCCCGGGTGAGTTCGCGCACGTCTGCCAACCTGCCGCTCCAGCTCGCCAGCGCCTATACGCTGCTGGCGCTCTACGGCAGCCTCTACCCCTTCAGCGACTGGCGCGATTCGGGTGTTGCCCCGCTGGCCTTTCTCACTACCGGCTGGCTGCGTTACACCACCGCGTTCGATCTCGTCATGAATGCGTTCGCCTACCTGCCCTTCGGGTTTTTATGGGCGACGGTGCTATCGGTTCGCCTGAAGCCAGGCGCCGCATTCATCATCGCCACGCTGGCGGGCGGCCTGCTTTCCCTGAATGTGGAAACCGTGCAGAACTTCCTGCCCAGCCGCGTGCCCTCGAACCTCGATTTCGCCAGCAATACCCTGGGCGCATTCATTGGCGCGGCCGCCGGCCTGCGCTGGGGGCGCGACCTGCTCGACGGCGGCCGGCTGCATGCCTGGCGCGAACGGCGTTTTCTCACCGGCCTGACCGGCGATCGTGGCTTGCTGCTGGTGGCGCTCTGGCTGCTGACCCAGCTCAATCCCGAAACTTTCCTGTTCGGCAACGGCAACCTGCGCGGCCTGCTGGACTTGCCCGCCGCGCTCGACTTCGAGGCTGGCCGCTTCATCGAACTGGAAATGATCACCGTCGCCGCGCAGACCTTGGCCATCGCGCTGATCGGCAGCCGGCTGGCCGCCAACCATCCGGTCCTGTTGCCGCTGGCCATGCTCGGTGCCGCCATGCTGATCAAAAGCTTTGCCATGATGGTGCTGATGCAAAGCGTGCTGGGCTTCGCCTGGATGACACCCGGCACGCTGGGCGGGCTGGCGCTGGGCATTATCCTGTGGGCCGGCGCACTCAGATTTACGCCGGGTGAGCAACAGGCGCTGGCGGCCATGATGTTGATGCTCGCCACCGTGCTCGCCAACCTGATGCCCGACAATCCCTATCTCGAAAATACCTTGAGCGTCTGGCAGCAGGGCCACTTCCTCAATTTCAACGGCCTGACCCGCCTGGCTTCGTCGCTCTGGCCTTTCCTCGCGCTGCCCTGGCTGATGCTTTTCCGGAGATAACTATGGTCCCCGCCACCATTACTGACCTCGATTCCCTCAAGCTTTCCCTGCGCGACTTCGCCGCTGCGCGTGACTGGAAGCCCTTCCACACCCCGAAGAACCTCGCGATGGCGATGATCGTCGAGGCCGCCGAACTGGTCGAACACTTCCAGTGGGCGACGCCAGAGGAAAGCCTTGCACCGTCGCCGGCAAAGCTCTCGGAAATCCGCGACGAGGTGGCCGATACGCTGATCTACCTGGTCGAACTGGCCGATGTGCTCGATATCGATCTGATCGCCGCCGCCCGCGACAAGATCGTCAAGAACGCACTCAAATATCCGGCACCCTGAAAGTCGGCGCCGGCGGGACGGCGCCTCCCCGCTTTCCTCTGTGCATTTGCTGCATTCGGTGATTGACTGTAGCGGCAAGAGTCAGCAATACTCCTGTGCGGTCGTTTGGATTTCCTCTTATCTCCTTGCCTTCGCAACAGACTCATCCCGGATCACCCTTTGAACATTCTGCGCACCCTGCTCCGCCTCGCGCCTTCTGGCGATGTCGTGACCAACCGGCTAGTCACGGTGGTCGGCGTTGCCGCGACGGTGATCGGAGCGATGCTGCTCTCGGTGTTCGCCTTCGACGATGCCCAGTTGCAGCAGATGCAGGGCATCATCCAGGAGGGTCAGATCGTCGCACGCAAGATGCGCTTTTCCAGCGAGTTGATGGAGTTCGCGCGCGCCCGCACGCGCATAACGCGCCGCTTGCTCGACTCGGAAGACATTTTCGAGCAGGACGAACTCAATCAGCGCCTCGACGAACTGGCCGGGCAGTACGCCGCCATCTTCCACCAGCTGCAGGAAATGCCGCTTTCGCCGCAGGAGCTAACGAAGATCGAAGACCTCAAGAAAGAGGTGCCGATCATCCTGCCGGCACAGCGCCAGGCTGTCACGTTGGTCATGACCGAGGGCCAGCGCGACAAGGCAGAGGCGGTGCGCCTGCTCAATGACGTGGTGCTGCCAGGCCAGGATCGCATGATCGCCCACTTTCAGGAAATGATCAGCCTGCAACAGCAGAGCATTGAAGATGCCGGGAAGCGTTCCGAGCAGCGACTGGACGACACCTTGCGGCAACGGCGCGTTTCCGCCGTCGCCCTGCTGCTCGTGCTGGCCATCGTGACAGTTCTGACCAGCCGCCGGATGCGCGCCATCCAGGCGGAACTCGCCGCATCGCACGCCGACCTTGAACACAAGGTGGCCGAACGCACTATCGACCTGGTTGCCGCGCGCGACGCGGCCCGCCGTGCGGACGAAGCCAAGTCAACCTTTCTTTCGACCATGAGCCATGAGGTGCGCACGCCGATGAACGGCGTCATCGGCCTCACCCGGCTGGCCCTCGAGGGCCCGCTGCCAGCCCACGAGCGGGAGCTCATCGAGAAGGCGCACGACTCGGCTGCCAGCCTGCTGATCATCCTCAACGACATCCTCGATTTATCGAAGATCGAGGCCGGCAAGCTGCACATCGATACCATCCCTTTCGACCTGCCCCGCACCATTGCGCGCATCGAGGACTTCTACGCACCGCTGGCTGCGGGCAAGGGTATCAAGCTGGAGATTTCGCTGGATGGCAATGTGCCCACCGGCCTTGTCGGTGACCCCTTGCGCCTGTGGCAAGTGCTCAACAACCTGCTGAGCAATGCGCTCAAGTTCACGCAACACGGCGCGATCGGCCTGGCGGTCAGCGTTCTGGCTCGCGACGACACGGCAAACACGGTACGGCTGGTGTTTGCCGTGCGCGACACCGGCATCGGCGTCACACCCGAGCAGCAGACCCGCCTGTTCCAGCCCTTCGAGCAGGCCGACGGTTCCACCACGCGGCGCTTCGGCGGCACCGGGCTTGGACTCGTCATCAGCCAGCGCCTGGTCGAACTCATGGGTGGCGGGATTGCGCTCGACAGCACACCCGGCACCGGTTCCGTTTTTTCGGTGACACTGCCCTTCGCGCGATCCCTCGGCCCGGTGGCGGAACCGCCGGCCACGACACTGCCGATTTACGCAGTGGAGGGCCTACGCATCCTGCTGGTCGAGGACAACGCCATCAACGTCACGGTTGCCCGCACGCTGCTGCAGCGGCGTGGCGTTGGCGTCACCGTAGCGGGCAACGGGCAGGAAGCGCTAGATTTTCTCGACGCCGATCCCAACGCTTTCGACATCGTGTTGATGGATCTGCAGATGCCGGTGCTGGATGGCCTGGAAGCGACGCGCAGGCTGCGCCGGGACCCGCGTTTCGACCACCTGCCGGTGATCGCCATGACGGCCAACGCCATGGCCGAGGACCGCCAGCGCTGCGCCGATGTCGGCATGCAGGACTTCCTCGCGAAGCCGATCGACGTCGAACAGTTTTTCGCCGTGATTTCCCACTGGCGGACGCACGTGCCGGAGGTGGAGGCGGAGCCGACGACATTGCCGCCGCCGGTACGCGGGGAGCCCAGTCCGGTTTCAGCAGACGCGTCGGCAGTATTGCCAGGCAGGCCCTCACTGGAGGACGGCACCCCGCAAGTTCCGGATTACACCGCGGCGCTCAACCGCCTCGGTGGCGATATCGCGCTGTATCAACTCATCGTGGCAGGCTTCACCGAGGAACAGCAGAGCGTGATGGAGCAATTGCGCCAAGCCTTGACCGACAGCCAGCGTGAGACGGCCCGGCGCGCAGCACACACACTGAAGGGATTGGCCGGATCCCTCGGCGCCACGCCCCTGCAGGAGGCCAGCAGAGCACTCGAGAACGCGCTGCGCGAAGAAGGGAGCGACCCGACTGAGCTCACCGCCAGACTGGCGGCGCTCGAAGCGGAGTTAAGGTCGGTGCTCGACCTGTTTGCCGGCCAAGCGTAACGCTAGTCCGGCGCGAAATCGATTGTCGCGGCAAACCCTTCATTGCCGGCGAGACCTTTGACGACTTCGACGGCCGCCAGCAACGCCTCGTTTTCACCACCGCGCACAGTAAGCTGGTCAGACTTTGGCATCGGCGCACCCAGCGACAACGGCACGATGCTTGAGTTTCCCTGGCCGCGCACCTTTGCGAAGTCGGCGATGAGAAAGTACTTGCGGAACATCGCGGCGCCATCATCGGCGGTGCGGGTAAGTTTGAGCGTGGCATTAATCATGCGGCAAAGATCCTTTACAGTGCAGATGAGTAGGGCATGAACAGGCGACGGATAATCTCCACTTACGTTTTCCTGCCGTCTTCGGATACTATAGGTGATCACCTAATTTGTCCAAGACAAATAGACCAAGAAATGCCATGACGCCGCTTTCCATCGAGATCATCCACTCCGCCGAGGCCATTCCGCGCGCCGCATGGGATCGGCTGTGTCCGCCGGCCCAGCCATTTTTGAATGGCGATTTTTTCGCCATCCTCGAGCGCCACGGCGCTGCCGGGCCACAGTGGGGCTGGGCAGCGCACCATCTGGTGGCACGGCAGGACGACGGCGCGGTGGTCGGCATCCTGCCGCTTTACCTGAAGAGCAACGTTTACGGGGATTTCACCGGCGACTGGAGCTGGGCGGGGGCCTATCGCCAGACCGGCAAGGACTACTTCCCGCGCCTGCTCACCGGCCTGCCCCATACGCCGGCGACCGGGCCGCGCCTGCTGGTGGCGGCAGGTGAAGAAGGTGCGGCGGTGCGCGCCGCCCTGATTGCCGCCGCGCAGAATCTCACCGTCGACCACGACCTGTCTTCATGGCACGTGGCCTTCCCCGACAACACCGACCTCGAGGCGCTGCGCGCCGCCGGCATGCTGATCAGCGACGACGTACAGTTCCACTGGCACGACGCCGGGGTTGGCGACTTCGACGGCTATCTCGGCACCTTCTCTTCGGCGCGCCGGCGCAAGGTGCGCGCCGAACGCAAACGCGTCGCCGAGAGCGGGCTCAAGCTCGAAGTGCGCCACGGCGATGAAATTGCTGCTGCCGAATGGCCGGCGCTGCACGCCCTGTATGCGGCGACGTTCGAAAAGTTCGACAATCACGCGGTCTTCACTGCCGACTGCTTTGCCGATCTGGCGGCCGCGCTGGGGCGGCGCATGGTGCTCTTTATCGCCCGCGACACCGTTAGCGGCGCACCCGTCGCGCTGTCGCTGTGTTTCCGCAATGACGAGGCGCTCTACGGCCGTTACTGGGGTACCCGCGTCGCCATCGACAGCCTGCATTTCGAGCTGTGTTTTTATCAGGGCATCGCCTACTGTCTGCGCGAAGGTCTCACGCGCTTCGAACCGGGCGCGGGCGGCGAACACAAAATTGCGCGCGGCTTCCAGCCGACCGTCGTCCATTCGGCACACTGGATCGCCGACGAGCGCATGCGCACGCTGATCGGCCGCCATCTCGACATGCAGCGCGACGCCGTCGCCGGCTATCGGGATGATGCTGCGACGCACTTGCCATTCCGGCAGGAAAATTAGCCTGCGCCGTACCGCCAGAGCCGACTTTTAGCGTACCGGTGCCGCGCTGACCTTCACCGGCGCGGCGCGGGGCGCGCCAACTCCCTTCGCGGTCGCCCGCGCACCGTCGAAGACCAGCCAGCTTTGTTTGCCGTAATGCGGCAGACCGCGTTCCAGCGCGGTGATGGCGGCGGCATCGCGCGCGGCAACAACGACGTAAGGTATCCCGCTGCCATCACGCCCGGCCCAGACCTGGGCGCTGGCTTTATGCGACTCAGGCGTCAGAATGGCGGGGCGAGGCGGCAGGCCCTGTTTTTTCAGCCAGTCATCGATAGCGGATGGCCGGCCGATGACCAGCACGGGCCGGCCGGCAGGACGCTCCGCCATCACTGGGGCGGCTTTGGCATCGAGCACGCGCGCCGCCAGACCTTGCGCGGCACTGCCCATCTCCGCATCAATGGCAACCACGGCGGCAGTGGGCGCGACGAAAACCTCGCGCAGGATGGCCGGCAGGAGGGCGCTATCGACGCGCCGCCACAGCCGGTAGTCGGGGTCGAGTTCAACACTTTGCACACTGCCCGAGACCTTGAGCGGCAGGCGCATGCTGTCGCCGCGCAACGGCGCCGTGCGCATTTCGCTACGGTCGGCAAAGTTCAGCCGCAGGGGAAGCTCGAGGGCATAAGCGGGCCGGTTCAAGTGGAGGGTGAGCGTGTCGCCTGCCTGTTCAGCGGCCTTCAGATGTAATTCCGGCGCGCCGGGGCGTTCCACCCACTGGCGGAAAAATCCGCTCAGCGAGCGTTGCGCCGCCGCTGAAAACGCTGCATCGAGATCGGACCAAGCCGCCGTCTGGAAGCGCTTCTTCTCCCAGAACAGACGCAGGCCGCGCTCGAATGCCGCGACGCCGATTTCATCGCGCAGCATCAGGAAAACCATCGCCGCCTTGTTGTAGCCGACGATGGAGGAAATGCCGTGATGGCGCGAAGTGAAATCCTTCAGGGCCGTCTCGGAACCGGCCGGCACGGCGGCGTAGTCGCGCAGCCAGGCGAGGCGCATTTCGCGTGCGGCATCGGCGCTCTCGGCTTCCTTGTAGGCATAGTCGGCGAGGAAAGTGGTCAAGCCCTCCGACCAGTTACCTTTTTGCCAGTCCGGATAGACGCCGTTGCCCCACCAGTTGTGCAGCACCTCGTGGCCGAGCGAGGTGGCGCGAATGAAGGGTAGTTTGATGACGTCGCGCCCGAGGTAAGTCAGGCTGGGCATGCCGAAGCCGGTGGGCGTCGGGCTTGAGACCACGCTGAACAGGGCAAACGGGTAGGCACCGATCAGCTGGCTGTAGCGTTCGATGTAGCGTGCCGAGTCGTCGAGATAGCCCTGCGCGAGCGGCGCGAGCTCGGCGTGAAACCAGGTGCGGATGCGAATATCCTCACCGTTCGCCCGCTTGAGCGAGCGCTCGCTCACTGTGTAAGGCCCGGCCATCAGGTCGATGCCATCAACGGGGTGAGGAAACTCGAAGCGGGCGCGGTAGCCGGCCGCCGTATCGGTTTCATCGATGAGATTGCCCGGCACCAGACCTTTTTGCCCCGCCGGCAGCTTGAACGTGAGCCGGTAACTGAAGAGCTTGCCGGCATCCGGATACCAGCCGGCCGCTCCGGGCAGGAAGCTGCCCTCGGGATCGGCGGCGCCCGCACGGTAGCCGAGCACCTGACGATGATCAAGCACTTGCAGCGGCTTGAGCGTCGCCCGGTAAGTGATTTCCACGCGCCGCGTGCCGCGCGGCAGGGAAAAGTCGGCGTTGGCGAGACGGCTTAATGAGCGGCGCGTAGCCTGGCTGGCCTGGCCATTGACCTTCATTGCCGTGATCTCGAAGTCCGGCCCGAGCCGGAAACCCGACAGCCCTGCGGCGTCGCTCAGGGTCGCAGTGGCATTGAACTGCCGGGTGGCGGGATTGAGCTCAACCGCTATATCAAGCTCGGGCAAGGCCCGCGCCGCCAGCGACCACCCCAGCAACAGGGGAAGTACGAATAGCCAACGCTTCATGGGGCTGGCGGAAAACGCGCGATGATTTCGCTGTCGCTGCCGTCGCGGCGAATCTTCAGCGGTAGCCACGTACCCGGTGCTTGCCGCTGCACGGCCTGGCGCAAGGTCATGAAATTTTTTGCCGGACGCCCAGCAATTTCGAGGATGACATCGCCTTTCTTGAGGTCCGATGTGGCGGCGATGCTGCCCACCGTCACCTCGACAATTCGCAACCCGCCGCTTTCACCCGCCGTCGGTTCGGTCGCCACCCCCAGACGCGGCGTATTGCCAGCCGGCGGCTGAATCACATAGAGCGCGTCGGCAAATCCCTTGCCGAGATTCGCGCAGTTCTCGGTGTGATCCCAGGTCATCAGCGCGCCAGTCTGGGCGATGCCCAGGTCTTTCAGCTGATGCGCCACGCCGTGGCCATCGCGCACATGGCCGGCGCCCATGATGCCGACAACAAGTGCGCCGGGTGCTTGTTTGAGGTAATCCGCCATGACTTGCGCCATGGCCCGATCCCACACGGTCTGGGCTTCGACAAAGCGCGGAAACGCAGACTTGTCCTTCTTTTCCTTGGCCGGATGTTGGTCGAACACCCGTTGCAGCTCCTTGCGATAGGCGGCGCCGGGCAGCGCCGGACGGGTCACACCTTCCCGCTGCGCGTCGGGTACGTCATTCCAACCCAGCTTGCCGACGGCTTCGGGCAGGCTGCGCTCGACGTTGAGAGCAAGCATCGGGAGGCGGTTCATGCGCGCGAAGTGAAACAGCGGCAGATAGTCGCGTGCATCGTAGCCCCAGACCTTGTTCCATTCGACACGCTTGAGAAACTCATCCTCCGCCAGCGTGCCAGCCACCCATTGGTCGAGGATCGGTTGCACGCGACGCGGAAACATCTCGAAACCGAGGGCCATGCGCGGCTGGCGGGCAAACAGTTGCGTCAGCGTGTGCAGTTGCCAGCGATGATCTTCGGCGCTGTCGTGCGCCTCGCCCAGCAGCACAACCTGCTGCCGCGCCAGGCGCTCCAGCAATGGTCCGCCTTCCAGCGGCGCGGAGGGTCCGGCATCCGTCAGACGCCATTGTCCGGGCTGGCCGCAGGTAACCGCCTTGGCCGACTCGCCGGCGCAGGAGGTCGCCAGGGTAAACAAGGGAACTGCCAGCAGCAGGAGATGTCTCATGGAGTCCATCTGTGGTCGACCTTCAGGGAGTCAAGTGTTATTGATTCGACAAGGGTGGAAATCTGTGAAACTGTAGCCACTTTACCTTCACCGCGTTTCGCCACCACGCCTACACACCTGCCATGACCAAATTTATTCGACTACTGCTTACCTTGGGGATCCTGACCATGCCGACCATGCCGACATTCGCTGCCGCAACCGAAACCATCGTCCTTGGCATGGGATGTTTCTGGGGCGCGGAAAAGCGCATGGGCGAACTGGCCGGTGTCACCGATGTCGAAAGCGGCTACGCCAACGGCGACATCGCCGGCAATTACGAGGCGGTGCTGGCGCATGAAAACGCCGTGAAGCGCGGCAAGACCACCCAGCGCAATCATGCAGAAGTCGTCAAGGTCAGCTTCGATCCGGCCAAGGTCAGCCTCGAAACCGTGCTGGCGCGTTTCTGGGAAAGCCACAATCCGACACAGGGCGACCGCCAGGGCAACGATGTCGGCACCAACTACCGCAGTGCGATCTACACTAACAACGATGCGCAACTGGCCAGCGCCCTGAAGACGCGCGATATTTACCAGGCCGCCTTGACGAAGGCCGGTCACCAGACGATCACCACCGACATCGCGCCGCTGAAAAAATACTATGCCGCCGAAACCTATCATCAGGACTATCTGAAGAAGAATCCCAATGGTTACTGCGGTCTCGGCGGCACCGGCGTCAAGTTTCCCGGTTCGGTAGCCGCCAAGACGGACACGCCGGCGGATAACCCGCCGCTGGATGCCAAGACCTTGAACTTAAAGCGCCAACTAATCGTCTTCGAGGCGACCGACTGCGCCTACTGCAAGCAGTTCAAGGCCGAGGTGCTCGACAAGTGGAAGTCCGCAGTGCCAATTGCGCGCACCTACAACACCGCGCCGCCCGCCGGCTGGAAACTGGAAAAAGCCTTGTTCGCCACGCCGACCATCGTGCTGTTCGAAAACGGCAAGGAGGTTTCGCGCTACACGGGCTATAACGGCGAGCAGCCGCGCTTCTGGAAGTGGCTGGGCTTTCACCTGCTGACGCCGGAGCAGCAGAAAATCGCTTTCGAGCAGGGCACCGAGCGCCCTGGTACGGGTTCGCATCTCGACGAAAAGCGTCCCGGCACTTTCGTCGATCCGATCACCGGCGCGGCGCTGTTTCGCAGCGATACCAAGTTCGACAGCGGCACCGGCTGGCCGAGTTTCTTCAATCCGCTGCCGGGCGCCCTGACCGAACATGTGGATTCCGCCCACGGCATGCGCCGTGTCGAGGTCAGGAGCGCCAGTTCCGGCATCCATCTTGGTCACGTCTTCGACGACGGCCCGAAGCCCAGCGGCAAACGCTATTGCATCAACGGCAATGTGCTGAAGTTCGTGCCCGACTGAAAAAGTCGGCGCCAGCGGGACGGCATACCGGGGAAATTGAGGTAATTGGGTCAGATGAAAGTAAGCGGCTGGCTTGCGGGGGTGGTTTCATGACATCGACGATGAATCGCCGCGCATTCATCGCGGCCCTGCTAACCGCCGCTGCCTGGCCTCTCGCCGGACGGGCCGAAGAAACGGCCTTC
>JAABQU010000248.1 GCA_011391285.1 Thiobacillus sp. | reverse complement strand
GAAATGCAGCTGCAGCGCCTGACCAACCTCGAGTCGGACAAGATCATCGGCGAGTACAAGGAGATCATGGCGAAGATTGCCGATCTGCTCGACATCCTGGCCAACCCGGTACGCATCACCCAGATCATCCGCGAGGAGCTGACCCAGATTCAGGAGCAGTTTGGCGACGGGCGCCGCTCGGCCATCGTCGAGAACGCGCAGGACATGTCGATGGAGGATCTGATCA
Source organism: Thiobacillus sp. (assembly GCA_011391285.1). The sequence goes on along the minus strand of JAABQU010000248.1, from coordinate 14,494 downwards.
AGCCGGAAGAGATGGTCGTCACGCTGTCGCACGGCGGCTACATGAAGTCGCAGCCGATCGACGATTACCGCGCGCAGAAGCGCGGCGGGCGCGGCAAGCAGGCGGCGGGCACCAAGGATGAAGACTTCATCGAGAAGATGTTCATCGCCAACACCCACGACTACATCCTCTGCTTCTCCAACCGCGGCCGGCTGTACTGGCTCAAGGTCTACAACGTGCCGCAGGGCGGGCGCACCTCGCGCGGCAAGCCCATCGTCAACCTGCTGCCGCTGGAAGAAGGCGAGAAGATCAACACGCTGCTGCCGGTCAAGACCTTCGACGACGATCACTATGTGTTCATGGCGACCTCGAACGGCATCGTCAAGAAAACGCCGTTGTCCGACTTCTCGCGTCCGCGCACCGCAGGCATCATCGCAGTGGGGCTGGACGAGGGCGATTTCCTCATCGGCGCGTCGATCACCGACGGCCGCCACGACGTGATGCTGTTCTCGGACGGCGGCAAGGCGGTGCGCTTTGACGAAAACGACGTGCGTCCGATGGGCCGCACCGCGCGCGGCGTGATCGGCATGAAGCTCGCCAAGGGCAAAAAGCTGATTTCGCTCCTGGTAGCCGAAGACGAGAACGACTTCGTGCTGACTGCGACCGAGAACGGCTTCGGCAAGCGCACCTCCATCACTGAATACACCCGCCATGCGCGTGCCACCCAGGGCATGATCGCGATCCAGACCAGCGAGCGCAACGGCAAGGTGGTGGCCGCCACGCTGGTGAAGCCGGACGACGAAATCATGCTGATCACCACCGGCGGCGTGTTGATCCGCACCCGCGTCAAGGAGATCCGCGCGATGAGCCGCTCGACACAGGGCGTCACGCTGATCAACCTGGACAAGGGCGAAACGCTGATCAGCCTGGAAAAACTGGCTGAATCCGAAAACGAAGAGGAATAAGGGAGAAATCTGGCATGACGACCATTTATAACTTCAGTGCCGGCCCGGCCGTGCTGCCCAAAGACGTATTGCTGCAGGTGCAGGCCGAGATGGTCGACTGGCATGGCAGCGGCATGTCGGTGATGGAAATGAGCCACCGCGGCAAGGAATTCATGGGTATCGCCGCCGAGGCGGAAGCCGACCTGCGAGAGGTGATGGGCATTCCCGCCAACTACAAGGTTCTGTTCCTGCAGGGCGGGGCCTCCTCGCAGTTCGCGATGGTGCCGATGAACCTACTGCGCGCCAAAGCCAGCGCCGATTACCTGAACACCGGCGAATGGTCGAAGAAGGCCATCAAGGAAGCGAAGAAATTTGGCGCGGTGAACGTGGTGGCGAGCAGCGAAGACAAGAATTTCAGCTATGCGCCGACGCAGGAGCAGTGGAAGCTCGATCCGAATGCGGCCTACGTGCACTACACGCCGAACGAAACCATCGGCGGCGTGGAAATGTTCTGGACGCCGGAGACCGGCAATGTGCCGCTGGTGGCCGACATGTCGTCGACCATCCTGTCGCGCCCGATCGACGTGTCAAAGTTTGGCGTGATCTACGCCGGTGCGCAGAAGAACATCGGCCCAGCGGGTCTGACCATCGTCATCGTGCGCGATGACCTGATCGGGGAGACGCTGAAAGGCACCCCGACCATGTTCGACTACAAGATCCACGCCGACAACGACTCGATGTACAACACGCCGGCCACATTTGCCATGTACACGGCGGGGCTGGTATTCAAGTGGCTGAAGGTGCGCGGCGGCCTCGTCGCGATGGAAAAGACCAACCGCGAGAAGGCGAACCTGCTATACGACGCGCTCGACGCGACCGACTTCTACAGTTCGCCGGTGGCTCGCGACAACCGTTCGCTGATGAACGTGCCCTTCACCCTGAAGGACGCTGCGTTAGACGAAGCCTTCCTGAAAGGAGCGAAGGAGCGCGGCCTGATCCAGCTGAAGGGCCATCGTTCGGTCGGCGGCATGCGCGCGTCGATCTACAACGCGATGCCGGTCGAAGGTGTGCGCGCACTGGTCGACTACATGAAGGCGTTCGAGAAGAGCCATGGCTGAGGCGCGCAAGATCCTCACCCTCAACGCCATTTCCGCGCGCGGTCTGGCGCGGTTGCCCGAGCATTACATCGTCGGTGGCGATGTGGCTGACCCGGACGGCATCCTGGTGCGATCGGCCAACATGCACGACATGGATATCCCGGCGTCGGTGCGTGCGATTGCCCGTGCCGGCGCCGGCACCAACAACATTCCGGTGAAGAAGCTGTCGGAGCGGGGCATCCCGGTGTTCAATGCGCCGGGCGCCAACGCCAACGCGGTGAAGGAACTGGTCATCGCCGGCATGCTGCTGGGTGCGCGCAACATCGTCCCCGCGATCAAGTTCGTCGAAGGCCTGGCAGGCAGCGATGACGAAATGCACAAGGCGACCGAAGCCGGGAAGAAGGCGTTTGCCGGAAGCGAGTTGCCGGGCCGCACCCTGGCAGTGATCGGCCTGGGCGCCATCGGCTCCTACATTGCCGAGGCGGCCATCAAGCTGGGCATGAACGTGGTCGGTTTCGACCCTGCGATCACGGTGGATGCCGCGTGGCGTCTGCCGTCGCAGGTCAAGCGCGCCGAGAACGTCGAGGATGCGCTGCGCATGGCCGACTTCGTTACCCTGCACGTGCCGCTGATCGATGCCACCCGCAATCTCATCAACGCCCAGCGCATCGGCGTGATGCGCCCGGGCGCAGTGCTGCTGAATTTTGCCCGTGAAGGCGTGGTCGACAACGCCGCCGTGATCGAGGCAGTTGACGCCAACAAGCTGCACGCCTACATCTGCGACTTCCCCGCCAATGCGCTGAAGGGCCACCCCAAAGTGGTGGCGCTGCCGCACCTGGGGGCTTCCACCGAGGAAGCCGAGGAGAACTGTGCGGTGATGGTGGCCGAGCAGCTCGCCGACTATCTGGAGAATGGCAACATCCTCAATTCGGTCAACTTCCCCAACGTCAGCATGCCGCGCGAGTCGGCCTACCGCGTCGCGATCGCCAACGCCAACGTGCCCAACATGGTGGGGCAGATCTCATCGGTGCTGGCCGCCGCCGGGCTCAACATCCACAACATGGTCAACAAGTCGAAGGGCGACATGGCGTACACGCTGGCCGACGTCGACAGCGCACTGACCGATGGGGTGATGCAGCAACTGGCTGCGATTGCCGGGGTTCTGGCGGTGCGCTACCTGCCAGCATGATCGACGACGAACTGAAGGCGCTGCGCGCGCGCATCGACGGCATCGACGATACCCTCCTGCAGCTGGTGTCGGAGCGTGCCGGCATCGCCCAGCAGGTCGGGCGCGCCAAGAAGGGCGAGAAAATATACCGTCCCGAACGCGAGGCGCAGATCGTGCGGCGCCTGCGCGAAACGAATCCCGGTCCGCTGTCGGGTGACACCATAGAACGGCTGATTCGCGAAATCATGTCGGCCTGCCGCGCGCTCGAGGAGACCACCCGAGTCGCCTACCTCGGCCCTGTAGGCACCTTCAGTCAGCAGGCGGTGCACAAGCATTTCGGTCACGAGGTCGAGGCGCTGGCCGAGGCCGACATCGATGCCTGCTTTCACGCGGTGGAAACCGGCCGTGCCGAGTTTGCCGTGGTGCCGGTGGAAAACTCGACCGAGGGCGCGATTTCCCGCACGCTTGATCTCATTGTCGCCAGCCCGCTGAAAATCTGCGGCGAAGTGATGCTGCCGATTCACCAGACCCTGATGCGAAAGCAGGCAGGCCTGGAAGGCATCCGACGAGTGTATGGCCATGCGCAATCCCTGGCCCAGTGCCAGCAGTGGCTGAGCCGTCATCTACCTGACGCTGAACGTGTCAGCGTTGTCAGCAACAGCGATGGCGCCCGCCGCGCAGCCGCCGAAGCCGATGCCGCCACGCTGGGCAGCGAAGCCGCCGCCGAACTCTACGGACTCGTCGTGGTGGAGGCGCGCATCGAGGACGAAGCCAGCAATACCACGCGCTTTCTGGTGCTGGGACAAAACGACGCCGCGCCGTCCGGGTGCGACAAGACCTCGCTGGTGATGGGTGCGCACAACCAGCCGGGTGCCGTGGTCAAGTTGCTGCAGCCGCTCGCCGACGCCGGTATTTCCATGAGCAAGCTCGAATCGCGCCCGGCGCGAGGCAGCAACTGGGAGTATGTGTTCTTCGTGGTTTGCCAGGGCCATCGCCAGGACGCAAAACTGGCTGCTGCGCTAACTGAAATCCAGGCGCGTGCCGCCTTCCTCAAAATTCTCGGTTCCTACCCCGCTGCATCGTGATTGCTTGCTGTGATCTGGCTCCACCCTACGTGCGCGCCATTGCCCCGTATCTTCCTGGCAAGCCGATCTCCGAACTCGCGCGCGAACTGGGGATGAACGAGGCCGATATCGTCAAGCTGGCGTCGAACGAAAACCCGCTCGGCCCCAGCCCGCGGGCGCTGGCAGCGGCGCAGGACGCGCTGCACGACATGGCCCTGTATCCGGATGGCGCGGGCTTCGCACTGAAGGCGAAGCTGTCGGCGAAGCTGGGCGTGGCGGCGAACCAGATCGTGCTCGGCAACGGCTCCAACGACGTGCTCGACATCGCGGCGCAAACCTTCCTGACGCCGCAAACCTCCTCGGTTCACGCGCAGCACGCCTTCGCGGTCTATCCGATTGCCACCCAGGCGGTCGGCGCACACAGCATCGTGGTGCCCGCGCGGGATTACAGTCATGATCTCGCCGCCATGCGCGCGGCGATCCGTGACGACACGCGCGTTGTGTGGATCGCCAATCCCAACAATCCGACCGGCACCTTCCTGCCGTGGGCGGAGATCGAGGCCTTCCTCGAAACCGTGCCGCCACAGGTTCTGGTGGTGCTGGACGAGGCCTACGGCGAATACCTGCCGCCGTCCGAGCGCTGCAATACCGCGGCCTGGCTGGCGCGCTTTCCCAATCTGCTCATCACCCGCACGTTCTCCAAGGCTTATGGCCTTGCCGGACTGCGGGTGGGCTATGGCTTGGGCCACCCTGACGTGATCGATCTGATGAACCGCGTGCGTCACCCTTTCAACGTCAATTTGCCCGCACTGGCTGCCGCCGAGGCGGCGCTCGACGATACCGATTTCCTGGAGCGCAGCTATGCGCTGAACACGGCAGGGATGGCGCAGCTGGTCGCCGGGCTGGCCGAGCTGAACATCGAAACCGTACCGTCGAAAGGCAATTTCCTGCTGGCGAACGTCGGCGACGCGGCGTGCATCAATGCCGAGTTGCTCAAGCGCGGCGTCATCGTGCGACCGGTGGCCAATTACGGTCTGCCCGAGTTCCTGCGCGTGTCGGTGGGGCTGGCCGGGCAGAACGCCCGTTTTCTCGACGCCTTGAAAGCCAGCCTGTGATCGTCGACAAACTCGCCATCGTCGGCACCGGCCTCATCGGCGGGTCGTTTGCTCTGGCCCTGAAAAAGGCCGACGCGGTGCGCGAGGTGCTGGGGGTGGGGCGCAATCCGGCGCGGCTCACCGTTGCACGCGAGCTCGGCCTGATCGACCGTGCCGTCGATTGGATCGAGGCCGGGCAGTCCGACTGCATCCTGCTGGCGCTGCCGGTGGGCGAAACCGAAGCCGTCCTGAAACAGCTTGCGCCGCATCTGAAGGCTGGCGCGATTGTCACCGACGCCGGCAGTACCAAGGTCAATGTCGTTGCGGCGGCCCGTTCTGCGCTGGGCGACCGCTTTGCAGATTTCGTGCCGGGCCATCCGATTGCGGGTTCCGAACAGAGCGGTCCCGGTGCCGCGCGCGCCGATCTGTACCAGGGCCGGAAGGTGGTGCTGACGCCGCAAGCCGACACCCGATCCGACGCCGTCGCCACGGTCACCGCGCTGTGGCAGGCGGTCGGGGCCCAGGTCGAGACACTGGATGCCGACCTGCACGACCGCGTGTTCGCGGCGGTCAGCCATTTGCCACACCTGGCGGCGTTCGCGCTGGTGGACGAACTGGCGCAGCGCGCCGATGGCGACACCTTCTTCCGTTTTGCTGCCAGCGGCTTCCGCGATTTCACCCGCATCGCCGGCAGCAGTCCGGAAATGTGGCGAGACATCGCACTGGCAAACCGAGCGGCCTTACTGACCGAACTGGATGCCTACGTCGGCGCGCTGCAGGCGCTGCGAAGCGCGGTGTCGGCGGAGGACGCGGACGCCTTGCTGGATATTTTTTCGCGTGCCCGTGCGGCGCGCAATAACTGGGCACACAAAAAACCTTGATGGAATTTCTCGATTTGCCTGCAAGCACCGCCGCCCGTGGCACGGTGCGTCTGCCGGGCTCCAAAAGCATTTCCAACCGCGTGCTGCTGCTGGCGGCACTGGCAAAGGGCACGACCCTCGTCCGTGCGCTGCTCGATTCCGACGATACCCGGGTGATGCTCGACGCCTTGCGCGCGCTCGGCGTGGGTGTGGTGCGGGTGAGCGATTCCGACGACTACGAGATCACGGGCGTGGGTGGCGCGTTTCCGGTGACGCAGGCCGAACTGTTTCTGGGAAATGCCGGCACGGCGTTCCGCTCGCTGACGGCCGCGTGCGCCCTGTCGGGCGGCGAGTATGTGCTGAAAGGCGTCGCGCGTATGCACGAGCGGCCGATCGGCGATCTGGTCGACGCCTTGCGGAAGCTGGGCGCGCACATCGAGTATCTTGGCGAGGAAGGCTTTCCGCCGCTGAAGATCCATCCGGCGGAGATTGCCGGCGACACCACCGAGGTGCGCGGCAACGTGTCGAGCCAGTTCCTGACCGGCCTTCTGATGGCGCTGCCGCTGCGACAGCGCAACACCACGATCGAAGTCGTGGGCGAGCTGATTTCGAAACCCTACATCGGCATCACGCTGGCGATGCTGCGCCGCTTCGGCGTGGACATCGCGCGTGACGGCTGGGAGCGCTTCGGCGTCCCGGCGACGGCGCGTTACCAGAGCCCCGGCGAAATCTGGGTGGAAGGCGACGCCTCCTCCGCGTCCTATTTTCTGGCTGCGGGCGCGATCGGCGGCGGCGCGGTGCGGGTCGAGGGCGTGGGCCGCGACAGCGTGCAGGGCGACGTGCGCTTTGCCGACGCACTGGCGAAAATGGGGGCGCAGATCGACATGGGACCGAACTGGATCGAGGCGTGCGCGCCCAGGACCGGCCGCCTGCAAGCGATCGACCTCGACTGCAACGCCATTCCCGACGCCGCGATGACGCTGGCGGTGGCGGCGCTGTTCGCAGACGGCGTGACCACCCTCCGCAACATCGCCAGTTGGCGGGTGAAGGAAACCGACCGCATCGCGGCGATGGCGACCGAACTACGCAAGGTCGGCGCCACGGTGGAAGAGGGCGCGGATTACATCCGCATCACGCCGCCGGCAAAACTGATTCCCAATGCCGTCATCGATACCTACGACGACCACCGCATGGCGATGTGCCTGTCGCTGGTGACGCTGGGCGGCGTGCCGATGCGGATCAATGATCCGGCGTGCGTGAACAAGACCTTCCCGACGTATTTCAAGATTTTTTCGGGGATAGCCCAATGACGCAGCTTCCAACCAGCATCCCCGTCATCGCCATCGACGGCCCGTCGGCGTCGGGCAAGGGCACCGTCGCCGAGCGGGTGGCTCGTGCGCTCGGATTTCATTTTCTCGACAGTGGGGCAATCTACCGGCTGACTGCGCTGTCGGCGATGAAGCACGACGTGGCGCTCGACGACGAGGCCGCCGTGGCCGGGTTGGCAGCGACGCTGCCGGCCACCTTCCACGATGGCGCGATCTGGCTGGCGGAGGAAAACGTCACCGACACGATCCGCGCCGAAGCGGTGGGCGAGGGCGCATCAAAAGTGGCGGCGCTGCCGGCGGTGCGCGCGGCGCTGCTGGACCGCCAGCGCGCCTACCGTCAGGCCCCCGGCCTGGTGGCCGACGGCCGCGACATGGGGACCGTGGTGTTTGCCGACGCGGTGGCCAAGGTCTTCCTCACCGCCAGCGCCGAGGCGCGTGCCGAACGGCGGTATAAGCAGTTGATCGAAAAGGGGAACTCTGCTAATCTCCCCGCCCTTGTTGATGATATGCAGGCGCGCGATGCGCGCGACACGGCCCGCGCCGTGGCGCCGCTGAAACCCGCGGCCGACGCGCTGTTGCTCGATACCACCCATATGGATGTCGAGTCGGCGGTGCAGGCGGTGCTGGCGCACTACACTTCATGTGTAGGCCCGCAGCCAACAAGGTAATTAACGTCCCGTGCCGGTCCTGCGCCCGCAGGCTGGCGATTTGCAACTAACCCCGTCCTCACCGACGGACTGAAGGTTTTAATGTCTACTGCTACCGCTACTTCCGCTCCCGAATCCATGGAAAGCTTTGCCGCCCTGTTCGAGGAATCCCTCGAGCATCAGGAAATGCGCCAGGGTGAAGTCATCACCGCCGAAATTATCGACATCGATCACAACTTCGTGACGGTGAACGCCGGCCTCAAGTCCGAGAGCCTGATTCCGGTTGAAGAATTCAAGAACGATCTGGGCGAAATCGAAGCCAAGATCGGTGATTTTGTCTCGGTCGCCATCGAGTCGATCGAAGACGGTTTCGGCGCGACCAAGCTGTCGCGCGAGCGCGCCAAGAAGCTGGCCGCATGGCTGGATCTGGAAGCCGCGATGAACGAAGGCCGCATCGTCACCGGCATGGTGCAGGGCAAGGTCAAGGGCGGTCTGACGGTGCTGGTGGGCGGCCTGCGCGCCTTCCTGCCGGGTTCGCTGGTGGACATGCGTCCGGTCAAGGACACCACCCCGTTCGAATACAAGGAAATGGAATTCAAGGTCATCAAGCTCGACCGCAAGCGCAACAACGTGGTGGTGTCGCGCCGCGCCGTGCTGGAAGAGACCATGGGTGCCGACCGCGAAGCGATGATGGAGAACCTGAAGGAAGGCTCCATCGTCAAGGGCGTGGTCAAGAACATCACCGACTACGGCGCGTTCGTGGACCTGGGCGGCATCGACGGCCTGCTGCATATCACCGACATGGCCTGGCGCCGCGTCAAGCACCCGTCCGAAGTGGTGCACGTCGGCCAGGAACTCGAAGCCAAGATCCTGCGCTACGACACCGAGAAGAATCGCGTTTCGCTCGGCATCAAGCAGCTGGGTGACGATCCGTGGGTCGGCATCGCACGTCGCTACCCGCAAGGCACCCGCATGTTCGGCAAGGTCGCGAACCTGACCGACTACGGCGCGTTCGTCGAGATCGAAGAAGGCATCGAAGGCCTGGTGCACGTCTCCGAAATGGACTGGACCAACAAGAACGTCAGCCCCTCCAAGATCGTGCAGCTGGGCGACGAAGTCGAAGTCATGGTGTTGGACATCGACGAAGACAAGCGTCGCATCTCGCTGGGCATGAAGCAGTGCAAGTCGAACCCGTGGGAAGATTTCTCGATGAACCACAAGAAGGGCGACAAGGTCAGCGGTGCGATCAAGTCGATCACCGACTTCGGCGTGTTCATCGGCCTGCCGGGCGGCATCGACGGCCTGGTTCACCTGTCCGATCTGTCGTGGACCCTGCCTGGCGAAGAAGCCGTGCGCAATTTCCGCAAGGGCCAGGACGTGGAAGCCGTGGTGCTGGGCATCGACCTCGAGCGCGAGCGCATTTCGCTCGGCATCAAGCAGCTTGAAGGCGATCCGCTGACCAGCTTCGCGACCGGCCACGAGAAGGGCAGCATCGTCAAGGGCACCATCAAGACCGTGGAAGCCAAGGGCGCCACCGTGCAGTTGGACAGCGATATGGAAGGCTACCTGCGCGCATCCGAAGTCTCGCGTGACCGCGTCGAAGACATGCGCACCCACTACAAGGAAGGCGACGAAATCGAAGCCATGATCATCAACGTCGATCGCAAGAACCGCGTGATCAACCTGTCGATCAAGGCCAAGGACATGACCGAGCAGGATTCCGCGATGAAGAAACTCGCCGCCGAATCCTCAGCGGCAGCCAGCGGTTCGACCAACCTCGGCGCGCTGCTGAAAGCCAAACTCGACAACAAGAACGCCGAGTAAGTCATGACCAAGTCCGAGCTGATTGCTCAACTGGCGGCGCGGTATTCGCAATTTTCGGTTGCGGATATCGAGATGGCCGTGAAAACGATCCTCGACGCGCTGGCAAAAAACCTGTCGCGCGGCGAGCGTATCGAAATCCGCGGTTTCGGCAGCTTCAGTCTGAGCTTCCGTCCGGCTCGCCTCGGGCGCAACCCCAAGTCGGGCGAGCGCGTGCAGGTCCCTGCCAAGTATGTGCCTCACTTCAAGGCGGGCAAGGAGCTGCGCGACCGGGTTGATTTCCCGGTTTAAGCGGTCGGTAAGGACAGCTAGACCCATTAAACGGCGCCGCAAGGCGCCGTTTTCTTTGGCGATTGGCCCTGCGCAGGTAAAATGAACCCAGTATCCAGGCGCACAAACCATGAAAAACTTCACGCATTATCTTGGCCTGCTGGCGAAACTGCTGGTGTTTCTGCTGGTGTTGGGTTTTGCGCTCAAAAACAGCCATTCCGTGATTTTCTATTCCTACCTGGGCTACCTCTGGCAGGCGCCCTTGGTCGTCATGCTGGGGCTGGCGTTTGTGCTGGGCGCGCTGACCGGCTTGCTGGCCCTGTTGCCGACCCTGTTCCGCTTGCGGCGCGAGGCAGCGAACAAATTACTGGCCGCCGAGACAGAAACGCCCACTGACATCAGCGTGGTCTGAGCCATGGAATTCGAGTTCTGGTGGCTACTGGCGTTTCCGCTGTTTTTTGTCCTGGGTTGGCTGGCGGCGCGGGTCGACATCCGGCAGGTGGTGACGGAATCGCGGGCACTGCCCAATTCCTACTTCCGCGGCGTGAATTTCCTGCTCAACGAGCAGCCCGACAAGGCCATCGAGGCCTTTCTCGAAGTCGTCAAACTCGAACCCGAAACCATCGACCTGCACTTTGCGCTGGGTGGCCTATTCCGTCGCCGCGGCGAAATCGACCGCGCCATCCGCATGCACGAAAACCTGCTGGAGCGCGAGGGCCTGGCCGAAGATCAGCGCCTGCGCGCGATGAGCGAGCTGGGGCAAGACTATCTCAAGGCCGGCCTGCTTGACCGCGCCGAACAGGTATTCAGCAAGCTGCTGGAAACTCCGCAGCATGGCCTGGCCCGCACCTACCTGCTGGAAATCTACGTGCAGGAAAAGGACTGGCAAAAAGCCATCGACGCGGCGCGAGCGTTGGAAAAGGACACCAGCAAGCCGCTCAACGCCGACATCGCCCACTTTCATTGCGAACTGGCGCTGCTGGAGGCGGCGAAGGGCGATCCCGACGCTGCCGCTGGCCATCTGAAGCAGGCACTTTCGGCCAACCGCCAGTCGGTGCGCGCCAACCTGATGGCGGGCGACCTCGACGCGTCCGCAGGACGACACGAGGCCGCGATTGCCGACTGGCGCCTGGTCGAAACGCAGAGCGCGGCGCACATGGCGCTGGTGGTCGATCGCGTGTTTGGCAGCTATCGCCAGTTGGGGCGTCTGGATGAAGGGGTGCAGTGGCTGCGTGCGTTGCATGCCAGGCAACCGTCGCAGGATGTGTTCAATGCCCTGTATCTCGCGGTATCCGAAGTCGAGGGCGCGGCGGCAGCCAGCCAGTTGGCGCGCGAGGAGTTGCGCCGCAATCCCAGCCTGAGGACGCTGGATCGCCTGCTGGAAGCGCAACTCATCAATGCCGAGCCCGACGAACGTGAATTGTTGCAGGTGGAGAAAACCCTGGTGGCGTCGCACAGCCAGCGCATGATGCGCTACCAGTGCGGCAGCTGCGGATTCAAGGCCAAGCAGTTTTTCTGGCGCTGCCCGGCGTGCGGGCGCTGGGACAGCTTCGATCCCGAGCGGCGCGAGGGTGAGGGGTGAACCCCCGGGATCAGGATTCAGGGATCGGGGAAAAGAGAATGACGCATAAAATTATCGTGGCGCTGGATTATGCCGATGTGGCTTCCGCGCTGGCGCTGGTGGAACGACTCGATCCATCCCTGTGCCGGTTGAAGGTGGGCAAGGAACTGTTCACCGCAGCGGGGCCGGAACTGGTGCGCGCGCTGGTGGCGCGTGGCTTCGAGGTTTTTCTCGATCTGAAATTCCACGACATTCCCAACACGGTGGCAGCGGCGTGTCGCGCTGCGGCGGGGCTGGGGGTGTGGATGATGAACGTCCACGCGTCGGGTGGCCGCCGCATGATGACGGCGGCGCAGGAGGCGCTGGCCGATCTGCCGCAACGGCCGTTGCTGATCGCGGTGACGGTGCTGACCAGCATGAGTGCCGAGGATCTGGGTGAGGTCGGCGTTGCCGGCGCGCCTGCCGACCAGGTGCTGCGGCTGGCGCGCCTGACGCAAGCCTGCAAACTGGATGGTGTAGTCTGCTCGGCGCAGGAGGCTGCCATGCTGCGTGGCGACCTCGGCGCGGGCTTCCGCCTGGTCACCCCGGGCATCCGCCCCGCAGGATCGGATGCGGGCGACCAGCGCCGCGTGATGACGCCCGTGGAGGCAATGCGGGCCGGGGCGACCGATCTGGTGATCGGGCGACCGATCACGGCCGCGGCTGATCCGCTGGCCACGCTCAAACAGATTCAGTCCGACATACAAAATGCTTAGGGAGAAGACGCTTTGAAGATCACGGTAATTGGAACGGGGTATGTCGGGTTGGTGACCGGAACCTGCCTGGCAGAAGTCGGCAACGAGGTGCTGTGCCTGGACGTCGACCCGACCAAGATTGAAACGCTGAAGGCCGGCGGCATCCCGATCTACGAGCCCGGGCTGGAGGACATGGTGAAGCGCAACGTGGCCGCAGGCCGGCTGCACTTCACCACCGACATCGAGGAATCGGTGCGCTTCGGCCAGATCCAGTTCATCGCCGTCGGCACCCCGCCGGACGAGGACGGCTCGGCCGACCTCCAATACGTGGTGGCCGCCGCGCGCAGCATCGGTCGCAACATGACGGACTACAAGTTGGTGGTCGACAAGTCGACCGTGCCGGTGGGGACCGCCGACAAGGTGAAAGCCGCCCTGCAGGAGGAGTTGAGCAAACGTGGCGTCGCGATCGAATTCAACGTCGCCTCCAACCCGGAATTCCTCAAGGAAGGCGCGGCGGTGGACGACTTCATGAAGCCCGACCGCATCGTGATCGGCACCGACAGCGAGCGCGCCACCCAGTTGCTGCGCCAGTTGTATGCACCGTTCCAGCGCAACCACGACCGCCTGACGGTGATGGACGTGCGTAGCGCCGAGCTCACCAAGTACGCCGCCAACGCCATGCTGGCGACGCGCATTTCCTTCATGAACGAACTCGCCGTGCTGGCCGAAAAGCTGGGTGCCGACATCGAGCAGGTCCGCCACGGCATCGGCTCCGACCCGCGAATCGGCTACCACTTCCTGTATGCCGGCTGCGGCTACGGCGGCTCGTGTTTCCCCAAGGACGTACAGGCGCTGCGCCGCACCGCCCAGGAAAACGGCATCCCGCTACGGGTGCTCGACGCGGTGGAAGAAGCCAACGACGCGCAGAAGCAGATCCTGGTCAACAAGCTGACCGCGAAGCTGGGCACCGACCTGATAGGCAAGCGCTTCGCCATGTGGGGCCTCGCGTTCAAGCCCAACACCGATGACATGCGCGAGGCGCCCAGCCGCAGCATGCTCGAGGCCTTGTGGTCGATGGGGGCGAGCGTCTCCGCCTATGACCCGGCGGCGATGGAGGAAACCCGCCGCATCTACGGCGAGCGTGCCGACCTGCTGCTGGTCGACAGCCCGATGGACGCGCTGAAGGGCGCCGATGCACTGCTGATCGTCACCGAATGGAAAGTGTTCCGCAGCCCCAACTTCGACACCATGAAGTCGCTGCTGAAGTCGCCGCTGGTGTTCGACGGCCGCAATCTCTACGAGCCGCAGGCGATGCGGGAGATGGGCTTTGATTATCTGCCGATCGGGCGTCAGTAAGGCATGTACAAGACCCTCGAAGACTGCGTCGGCAACACCCCGCTGGTGCGCCTGAAGCGCATGCCCGGCGTGACCAGTAATACCATCCTGGTCAAGCTCGAAGGCAACAACCCGGCGGGTTCGGTGAAGGACCGCCCCGCGCTGTCGATGATCGAACAGGCCGAGGCGCGCGGCGAAATCAAGCCGGGCGACACCCTGATCGAAGCCACCAGCGGCAACACTGGCATCGCGCTGGCAATGGCGGCGGCGATGCGCGGCTACAAGATGATCATCATCATGCCCGAGCATCTGTCGATCGAGCGGCGCCAGACCATGCGCGCCTTCGGCGCCGAGCTGCAGCTGGTGAGCAAGGAAGCCGGCATGGAAGGCGCGCGCGACCTCGCCATCGCGATGGAGAAGCAGGGCATCGGCAAGATCCTCGACCAGTTCGCCAACCCCGACAATCCGGAGGCGCACTACCGCACCACCGGCCCGGAAATCTGGCGCGACACCGAAGGCAAGATCACCCACTTCGTTTCCAGCATGGGCACCACCGGCACCATCATGGGCTGCTCGCGCTACCTCAAGGAAC
>JAABQU010000247.1 GCA_011391285.1 Thiobacillus sp. | reverse complement strand
GCCGCATTTTCCTCACTATTCACGGGCAGCGAGGCGCCGAGGCTGACATTGAGTTCGATCCGGTCGCTGTCGAAAAAGGTGCCGCGAATCCCGTCACGGTCGGCCTTGAAGACGGTGCCACGATATACAAAATAGGGAAACGGGATGGCGTAGAGGCTGGATTCGTCCGAGCCGCGATAGTCCGGAAAGCTCAGCGCGCTCACGCCGATGCCCAGCTCCCACAGGGGCTTTTCGGCAGCGCAGGCGTGGCCGGCAGACAAACCGAGCAGCAGCGTGGCGAAGGGGGTCAGGCAGCGCGGAAGAGACATGGCATGTCTACCCACAATAGGGGCCGATGGCATGGCCGCCCGAGGCCTCGATTTCGACCAGCAGGTCGGCGCGGCACACGTCGGCCTGCAGGAACACGGCCGACACAGGGGCGCCGATACATTGCGCCATTTCGCGGCGGACTGTGTCCAGGTTTTCTGGATGGCGGACATAGACCTTGTAGGCAAGGCTGTCGAGGCGGAAGTCGGCGCCCGGCGCCTGGCGGTTGGCCTCGGCGACGATGGCGGCGATGTTTTGCAGGCATTCGCGCGTCTGCGCCGCCACATCGCCGTGGTGCAGGCTCTGATGGCCGACGATGCTGGCGGTGCCGGAGATGAACAGCATGTCCCGCCCCCCCAGCTTGAGCAGCCCCGCACGCGCAAAGGTCGGGCTGCGCGGCCCGTACTGGCTGGGGTAATGATAGGCGCTGAGCTGGCGCGGGTTCTCAACGCCGATCACGTCCGCCCGCGCCGCCAGGAAGGCAATCTGGAGTCCGCCGCCGGCGGAGCCGAGGGCGCAGGCGGCGGGCACCCTGTCGACGACCGAGCGGCCGTGGGCCAGGAACGCATCCTGGCGGCCGATGTTGAACTGGCGGTAGCGCTCCATGGTGTGGCTTTCCCGGTTGATCGCGGGGAAATAGTTCCAGAAGCGCAGTACGTGATAGCCGCGGGCTTCGAGCAACTCGAAGATGGACTGGTAGGCGGCCTCCGTCGTCGCCTGCAGCGGTGCGCGGGCATCATGGGACGCACCGCCGGCGGCTTCGTCCAGACTTAGACAGCCGAACAGCAGCGTTTCGCCCTGACGGTAGCGGATGTCGCCATGCCGGCCGGATTCCAGCGGTTCCGCGCTATGCCAGACTTCACAGATCGCGTCTTCCCCTTGCGGCAAGATCATGTCCACGGCCAGAAACGGCAGATCTGCCGCACCGGGGGGGGCAGTATCGAGCGGCAGGGCGGGATGGGAAAAGCAGGCGCCGCCCAGCACGCCGCGCTGTCCGTTGCCGGCAAGGTGAGAAAGTCGGGACGCGGGCAGGATTTCCAGCCGCAGAATCGCTTCCGCCGTCATCGTTAGCCGCCCATTCCTTCCGGCTCCTCGGCGTAGCGGATATTGATCCTGCGCCGCTTCCATGCCATGAATGTGCGCTTCAGGTTGGCCACGGAAGCGATGTAATAAATGGCCTTCAAGATTCGCAGCGAGCGCCAGATGGGGGTCTTGCCATAGATGTCGCCAGCCAGCACCGACAGCAGCGCCTCCTTGACCCGGAAGACATTGCTGGGCGACATGAACAGGTCGCGCATGGTGGGATTGGTGACCCGGTAAATGAACCAGGAGAATTCCTTCGGCCCGTGCTTCATCATCTTGTCGAATTGCTTGAGTGCCCTCGCTGCCTTTTCCGGCTGGCGCAGACAGGTGTCGACCGTCTCGGCACCCTCGAAAGCGCTCTTCATCGCCAGCATCACGCCGGACGAAAAGACCGGGTCAATGAAGGCGTAGGCGTCGCCCAGCAGCAGGTAGTTGGCCCCATGGCTGCGATCGCAGCTATAGGAAAAATTGCCCGTGGCTTCCACGTCAGAAATGAGTTCGGCATCATTCAGCCGCGCCGCCAGGGCGGGGCATTCGGCGATGAGGTCCAGGAAAAACTCGCGCACCGGTGTCGTGCGGGTTTTCAGGTGGGCCGGCCAGGTTACCGCGCCGACGCTGGTGGCGCCGTCGGCGAGCGGGATGAACCAGAACCAGCCATGTTCGAACCAGAAGATGCTGATGTTGCCTTCCATCTTGCCCGCGAGTCGCTGGGCGCCCTTGAAATGGCCGTAAAGGGCTGCGCTGTTGTGCCTGGGGTTGCGCTGCTTGGCCTTGAAGCGGTTGCCGAGGAAGGTGTCGCGGCCGGAGGCGTCGATGAGGAATCGGCATTGCCAGGTCTCGCTGCGGCCATTGTCGTGTTCCGCCCGGACGATGGCACCTTCGTCGTTCGGCAGGAATTCCACGTCGCGCACGCGGCAGCCTTCGATGACATTGGCGCCTTTGCGAGCGGCATTGCGAATCAGGATTTCGTCGAACTCGGAACGGCGCACCTGATAGGCGCTGGGCATCGACTTGTCCCAAGCGTCGGCGAACTCGAAGGTCTGCTGGTTTTCGTGCCAGGGGGAGATGAATTCCGCCCCCCATTTCTCCATGCCGATGGCCTCCACCTCGGCGCGCACGCCCAGCTTCTCGAACAGGGGCAGGTTGGCCGGCAGCAGGGATTCACCGATGTGGAAGCGGGGGTGGTGCGCCTTCTCCAGCAGGGTCACCCGGTGACCCTTCTCCGCCAGCAGCGTGGCGGCCGTCGACCCGGCCGGGCCGCCGCCTATCACCAGGACATCACAGTGGTGTTCGGCAGGGCGGGTGGGCATGGAATCGTGCGACATGAGACTTTCCTCGGAGGACGGCAGCACGGCGAAAGGCTCTGTCCGCATGAACTGAAACAACTTACGAATTTTACCCAAACAACTCGCGTTGCTGGTGGTCCAGGCGCATCCGCGGGGCGACCACGATGGGCGGTTGAAACTGTTTTTCGGGCGGGTCATGCAGCGCCCAATCGTGCTGGGCACTGCGCGTGGCAGCCCTGATCCGGCCGCTCGGCAGGATCAGGGCTCTCGAGACAGCCAGACAACGTCCGGCCTTGGAATGGTGGTGGAGAGGAGGAGGATCGAACTCCCGACCTCCGCATTGCGAACGCGGCGCTCTCCCAGCTGAGCTACCCCCCCGACGGGGCGAATTATAGCTTTAGCGATGCGGAGCGGGAAGGGTGTTGCCGCGCGCGCTGATGCGTTCGGGAAGATTGGGGAGAAGCCGTGCGGCGAGCCAGCCGAGCAAAACACCGCCGCTGTTGGCCAGTGCGTCGAACAAGTCGGGCAGGCGGTCGGGGGTGAGGCCCTGCAGCCCTTCGACGGCGAGGCCGAACAGCGCGATGGCCACGGCGAGTTTCCAGCGCTGCCGGGTCACGAGCTGCGCCCACCAGAACGTCAGGAGCGCGTAACCGGCCAGGTGGACGATCTTGTCGCTGTGGCCACCGCTGACGTCCAGCGCGGGTGGCATCAACGAGAGTGCCAGGGTGAGGATGATGCCGAGCCAGCCGGCGGCCAGCCACGCGCGCTTGATCACGTCCGGGCGGGGGTGGGTTGGCGCTGTGCCCAGCGCAGCATCAGCACGCCGGCGACGATCATTGGCAGCGACAGCCATTGCCCCATGCTCAAACCCATCCCCAAGAGGCCGAGGAAGCTGTCGGGTTCGCGGGCGAATTCAGCGAGGAAACGGAAAGTGCCGTAGCCGATGAGGAACACGCCGGAGACCGCACCGACCGGGCGCGGCTTCTTCGCAAACCACCACAGGATGGCGAAGAGAAGCAGACCTTCGCCGGCAAACTGGTAGAGCTGCGAGGGATGGCGGGCAATGCCGTCGGCCGCCTGCGGGAAAACCATGCCCCAGGGCAGGTCGGTGGCGCGGCCCCACAGCTCGCCGTTGATGAAGTTGCCGAGCCGCCCGGCCGCCAGCCCCAGCGGCACCAGCGGCGCGATGAAGTCGGTGACGGCAAGCCAGCGCAGCTTGTGGTGATGCGCGAACAGTGCCATCGTGAGGATGACGCCGAGGAAGCCGCCGTGAAAGCTCATGCCGCCTTCCCACAGCTTGAAGATGTCGAGCGGGTTCGCCAGGTAGTCCATCGGCTTGTAGAACATCACATAGCCGAGCCGCCCGCCGACGATGGTGCCAAGCACGCCATAGAAGAGGGCGTCGTCGAGCATTTTCACGGTCCACCCCGACCACGGCCGGTGGACGATGCACCAGCGCCCGAGCAGGATGACCTGCGCGAAGGCGATGAGGTACATGATGCCGTACCAGTGGATGGCGATGGGGCCGAGCTGGATGGCGACGGGGTCGAATTGCGGATGAACGAGCATGAAGTGTCCGGGGGCCGGCGGGGCAGGTAAAATGAGCGACTGATTATAGATTGCCTGAGTGACCATCATGCCTGACTACCGTTCCTGGACTACTACCCGTGGCCGCAACATGGCCGGTGCGCGTGCGCTGTGGCGCGCCACCGGCATGAAGGATGGCGACTTCAACAAGCCCATCATCGCGATCGCCAATTCGTTCACCCAGTTCGTTCCCGGCCACGTGCATCTGAAGGACATGGGCCAGTTGGTGGCCCGCGAGATTGAGGCGGCGGGCGGTGTGGCGAAGGAATTCAACACCATCGCGGTCGATGACGGCATCGCGATGGGTCACGGCGGCATGCTGTATTCGCTGCCGAGCCGCGACCTCATCGCAGACTCGGTCGAATACATGGTGAACGCGCACTGCGCCGATGCGCTGGTGTGCATTTCCAACTGCGACAAGATCACCCCGGGGATGCTGAATGCCGCGCTGCGGCTGAACATCCCGACGGTGTTCGTGTCCGGCGGGCCGATGGAAGCGGGCAAGGTGGTGTGGGACAAGCAGGTCATCAAGCTCGACCTGGTCGACGCTATGGTGTCAGCGGCCGATGCAAGCTTCAGCGACGCGAAAGTCGAGCAGCTGGAGCGCTCGGCCTGCCCCACCTGCGGCTCGTGCTCGGGCATGTTCACCGCCAACTCGATGAACTGCCTGACCGAGGCGCTGGGCCTCTCGCTGCCCGGCAACGGCTCGCTGCTGGCGACCCACGCCGACCGCCGCAACCTGTTCCTCGCCGCCGGTCGCCTGATCGTCAGGAACGCCCGCCGCTATTACGAGGACGGCGACACCCGCGTGCTGCCGCGCGCGATCGCCAGCTTCGACGCGTTCGAGAACGCCATTGCGCTCGACATCGCGATGGGCGGCTCGACCAACACCGTGTTGCACCTGCTGGCCGCCGCGCATGAGGCCGGCGTCGATTTCACGATGAAGGACATCGACCGCATGAGCCGCCGCGTGCCGCACCTGTCGAAGGTTGCGCCGTCGATCCAGACCTACCACATGGAAGACGTGCACCGCGCCGGCGGCGTGATGGCCATTTTGGGCGAGCTGGAGCGCGGCGGACTGATCCACCGCGAGGTGCCGACCGTGCTGACGAAGACGCTGGGCGAGCAGATCGATGTCTACGACATACGCCGCACCACAGACAAGGATGTGAAGGACTACTTCCGCGCGGCCCCCGGCGGCGTGCCGACGCAGACCGCGTTCTCGCAGGATCGTCGCTTCGCCAAGCTGGACGATGACCGGGTGAACGGCTGCATTCACGACATCCAGCATGCCTACTCGAAGGACGGCGGGCTGGCCGTGCTGTATGGCAACCTCGCCGAGGACGGCTGCATCGTCAAGACGGCGGGGGTAGACGAGAGCATCTGGAAATTCTCGGGACCTGCGCGCGTGTTCGAATCGCAGGACGCCGCAGTCGAGGCCATCCTCGGCGACAAGATCGTCGCCGGTGACGTGGTGGTGATCCGCTACGAAGGCCCGCGGGGCGGCCCCGGCATGCAGGAAATGCTGTACCCGACCTCGTACCTGAAATCGAAGGGCCTCGGAAAGGCCTGTGCGCTGATCACCGACGGCCGCTTCTCCGGCGGCACTTCTGGCTTGAGCATCGGCCATGCTTCGCCGGAAGCGGCGGAAGGCGGCACCATCGGCCTGGTCGAGGAGGGCGACACGATCGAGATCGACATCCCCAATCGCAGTATCAATGTCGCCGTGAGCGAGGCCGAGCTGGAACGCCGCCGCGCCGCGATGGACGCCAAGGGCGCGCAGGCGTGGAAGCCGGTCAACCGTGCACGCGAGGTGTCGCATGCGTTGCGCGCCTATGCGGCGATGGCGACCTCGGCCGCTTTCGGTGCGGTGCGCGACGTCAGCCTGGTCGAGCATCCGACCGACGCGCAACTGCACGCCGACCCGCTGGCGCGCTTCGCCATTCCGGGTCAACTCGCCTTCCGCACCGGCGCGGGCGGCCTGACCTACGCCGACATCGACAACCACGGTGGCCGCGCCACGATCTGCCTGCAGGGCGCACACGTGGTCAGCTTCCGTCCCAAGTCGCAGTCCACGCCGGTGGTGTGGGTGTCCGACGCCGCGAAGTTCGCCGCCGGCAAATCCATCCGCGGCGGTGCGCCGGTGTGCTGGCCGTGGTTCGGCCCGCATGACGCCGAATCCGGCTACCCCGCGCACGGCTTCGCGCGCACCGTGCCGTGGGCGGTGACCGGCAGCCGCAAGCGCAACGACGCCAAGACCGAAATCACGTTGCAACTCGTCGAGAACGAGCAGACCCGCGCGCAATGGCCGCATGCCACGCGCCTGACGCTCACCGTGGTCGTCGGCGACAAGCTGGAAATGCACCTGGCCACCACCAATACGGGCGATGCCCCGGTGAAGATCGGCGAGGCGCTGCACACCTACCTGCAGATCAGCGACATCGGCGCGGTGAGCGTCAATGGACTGGAGGGGTGCGATTACCACGACAAGGTCGACAACTTCGCGCGCAAGACCCAGCGCGGTGACATCGCCTTCGACGGCGAGGTCGACCGGGTATACGTCAACACGCCGGGCGACTGCGTCATCGTCGATGCCGGCCTCAAGCGCCGCATCCGCATCGCCAAGACCGGCTCGCAGTCCACCATCGTGTGGACGCCGTGGACGGAAAAAGCCGAGAAGATGGGCGACATGGGGCGTGGCAAATCGGGTGCGGGCTGGCGTGAAATGGTCTGCGTCGAGTCGGCCAACGCGATGGACAACGTCGTCACCGTGGCGCCGGGCGAGACCCACACACTGGCGGTGACGTACAGCGTCGAACCGCTGTAATCGAAGGGAGATCGACGTGCGCGTGATTCTGGTGGCCAACCCCAAGGGCGGCAGCGGCAAGACGACGATGTCGACCAATCTGGCGGGTTATCTGGCGTCAAAGGGGCGTGGCGTGGCCCTGCTCGATCTGGACCGGCAGAAGTCCGCCACCCACTGGCTGGCGATGCGAGACATGGCCTTGCCGGACATCGAACTCATGCGCGAGGGGCAGAAGGAAGACACGGACTGGCTGGTGATCGATTCGCCTGCCGGCTTGCACGGCAAGAATCTGGAGCGCGCGCTGAAGCTGGCGCACAAGGTGGTGGTGCCGATCGCGCCGTCCTTGTTCGACATCCGTGCCAGCCAGGATTTTCTTACCGCGCTGCATGCCGAAAAGGCGGTGCGCAAGGGTCATGCTTTCGTCGGCGTGGTCGGCATGCGCGTCGACCCGCGCACGCGCGCCGGGGTCACGCTGGAGCAGTTCATGGAACAGCAGGACCTGCCGGTGCTGGCATTCCTGCGCAACACCCAGCATTACGTCAATGCCGCCTTCGAGGGCAAGAGCCTGTTCGACCTGCCGCACCATATCGCCGAGCGCGATATCGAGCAGTGGCAGAGCTTGATTGAATGGCTGGAAGCCTGAGCTTCTGATTTCCCCTCTCCCGCTCGCGGAAGAGGGGGGCGAACCGGCGCTGCGCGCGCCCAAAGCGATTAATGCGTGGTCGGCTTCATCAGGTTGACCACCTGCGGCTTGACCACGCTCTTGGTCGACGAGCATGAGCCGTCTTCCTGAACCCCGAGTTGCCGCTCGGCTTCGGTCAGCAGATTGATCACGTCCACATAGAACTTGTCGTTCGCCATCAGGCGCGCGGTGCGGCCGCCCTCGTTGGTGGCGAGCACGTCGGCGCCGGCGTTGATCAGCCATTCCACCACCGGGGCGTCGCCGCCGCCGGCTGCCAGCATCAGCGGCGTGATGCCGAAGAAGATGCGTGCGTCGAGCGAGGCACCCGCTTCATGAAGCACCTCGATAACCTCGACGTAGCCGCGCTCCGTTTCGCCGTTGTAGGAGGCCTTGGCGAGCGCCGTCCAGCCCTGCGGCGACTGCGCGTTGACGTCGGCACCGGCGGCGATCAGCACCTGCACGGCCGCGAGATAGCCGCCATGGGCGGCATGCATCAGCGCGGTTTCGCCGGCTTCGTCGGCGGCGGCGTGGTCGGCGCCGGCCTCAAGCAGCTTTTTGATCTGGTCGGCATCGCCCGACTGGGCGGCGGTAAACAATTCCTGGGACATGGGGTGCTCCTGCGTTTTGTACGATTGGCAGTAAGCGTACAATTGTTGACCAATTTAATCAACTATTAGCCTGCAGGGCTCCCCCGATCATGCCCAATCGACTCGCTACCGAACCCAGTCCCTATCTGCTGCAGCACGCCGACAACCCGGTCGACTGGTACCCGTGGGGTGCCGAAGCGCTGGAAAAAGCGCGCCGCGAGGACAAGCCCATCCTGCTGTCGATCGGTTATTCCGCCTGCCACTGGTGCCACGTGATGGCGCACGACTGCTTCGAGGATGCCGAGGTGGCGGCGGTGATGAACCGGCTGTTCGTCAACATCAAGGTCGACCGCGAGGAGCGGCCCGACCTCGACCAGATCTATCAGGCCGCGCACCAGCTGTTGACGCAACGCGGCGGTGGCTGGCCGCTGACGGTGTTTCTGACCCCCGACCAGACCCCGTTCTTCGCCGGCACCTATTTCCCCAAGACGCCGCGTTACCAGCTGCCGGGCTTCATCGACCTGATGGAGAACGTGGCGCGTGCCTGGCACGAGCGCCGCGGCGAGGTGCTGGCGCAGAACGCGGCGGTACGCGATGCGCTCGCCCAGCAACAGCCGGCGGCGGGCACCCAAGCCGCCCTGAACGACGCGCCGCTGGCCGAAGCGGTGCGCGATCTGGCCCAGGCTTTCGACCCGGTGTGGGGCGGCTTCTCGCGTGCGCCCAAGTTCCCGCGTCCGGGCGAGCTGTTTTTTCTGCTGCGTCAGGCACAGGCGGGCCACGCGCAGGCGCGTGACATGGCGCTGTTTTCCCTGCGAAAAATGGCGTCCGGCGGGGTCGTCGACCAGATAGGCGGCGGCTTCTGCCGCTATTCGGTCGACGAACAGTGGGCGATCCCGCATTTCGAGAAGATGCTCTACGACAACGGCCCACTGCTGCATCTTTATGCCGACGCCTGGGCGCTGAGCAGCGAGGCCCTATTCAGGGAGACGGCCGAAGGCATCGTCGACTGGTTGCTGCGCGAGATGCGCGCGCCCGAGGGCGGCTTCTATTCGGCGCTCGACGCCGACAGCGAAGGCCACGAGGGCAAGTTCTACGTGTGGGCGCCGGATGAAGTGCGCGCGCTGCTGACCGAAGCCGAGTACGCGGTCGCGGCGCGGGTATACGGTTTCGATGCGCCGCCCAATTTCGAAAATGCGAGCTGGAACCCCATCCTTGTGCGGCCCTTGCAGCAAGTCGCTGCGGAACTGGGATTGCCCGAAGCTGAGGCCGCAGCGCGGCTGACAAGCGCGCGCCAGAAGCTCTTTGCCACCCGCGAAACCCGCGTGCGGCCCGGGCGCGACGACAAGCAGCTCACCAGCTGGAACGCGCTGGTGATCGGTGGGCTGGCGCACGCCGGGCGGGTGATGAACCGCCCCGCCTGGGTCGCCGAGGCGCACGCCGCAATCGACTTCCTGTATCAAAATCTCTGGCGCGACGGCCGTTTGCTGGCCAGCTTCAAGCAGGGGGCGGCGCGCCTCAACGCCTATCTCGACGACTACGCCTTCCTGCTCGACGCGCTGCTGGAAACCCTGCAGGCCGGCTACCGTGAACAGGACATGGCATGGGCGCGGGAACTCGCCGATGCCCTGCTGGCGCATTTCGACGATCCGGCTGCGGGTGGCTTCTTCTTCACCAGCCACGACCACGAAGCCCTGATCTCCCGCCCCAAACCCGGCTACGACAATGCGACGCCGTCCGGCAACGGCGTCGCCGCGCTGGCCCTGCAGCGGCTTGGCCATCTGCTGGGTGAACCGCGTTATCTGGAGGCCAGCGCCCGCTGCCTGCGCTTGTTCCACGCGCAGCTCGTCCAGCAGCCGATCGCCTATCCTACGCTGCTCGCCGTGCTGGACGAGGCCCTGGTGCCCCCGCGCGCGATTCTGCTGCGGGGTCCGGAGCCCATGCTGAACGAATGGATGGCGGCGCTGGGCCCCAAGCTGGGCGCGCGCGACCTGCTGCTGGCCCTGCCCAACGGACTGAACCTGCCGGCCGCGCTGGCCAAGCCGGAATCGGATGCGCCGGCTGCCTGGGTCTGCAGCGGCACGGCGTGTCAGCCGCCCATTCACGACCTGTCCGGATTGCCGGATTGATTCGGCTTATCAGCAATTGCTATTAGGAACCCGCGGCGGCGCCTGCTATCAAAGTAGCAGTCTGTCTGTTTTCAGGAGCCATCATGAACACACATACTCAACATCCGGTTTTTCACCCGCAGGCCGCGCGCATGAACCTGCCGGGCATCCGCAGCGTGTCGTTCGTTCAGCCCCTGCACTGGCTGCGCGACGGCGCGAAGGACATGGTCAAGGCCTGGCCGCTGAGCCTGTTCTACGGCATCGTGTTTGCCCTGCTGGGCTATGGTCTGGTGCACGGCGCATGGAACAGGCCGCATCTGGCCATGGCGCTGACTTCCGGTTTCCTGTTCGTCGCGCCGTTGCTGGCCACGGTGTTTTACTGCGTGAGCCACCGGCTTGAGCATCACCACAAGCTGCCCAATCTGCTCGTTCCCCTGATTTCGTGGCGCGCCAACCCCGCCTCGCTGGGGCTGTTCGCCCTGATGCTGGTGTTCGTGCTGTCGGTGTGGGAGCGCATTTCGGCGATTCTGGTCGGGCTGTTCCTGGCGGACTCGGGAATCGGGAGTCTGACTGACCTGCTGAGCGTGGCCGCGGTGCAGCAGCATACGGACTTTGTACTGGCCTACCTGGCGTTTGGCGGCGTGATGGCGCTGATGGTGTTCAGCCTCTCGGTGGTGTCGCTGCCCATGCTGCTTCACCGCAAGGTCGATTTCGCCACCGCCCTGGTCACCAGTTTCATGGCGACCCGGCTCAATTTCCCGGTGATGCTGCTGTGGGCCGCGCTGCTGGCCGGCCTGATCGCGGTCGGGATGGCGACCGACTTCATCGCCATGGCGCTGATCTTCCCCTGGCTGGGGCATGCCAGCTGGCATGCCTACCGTGAACTGGTCGAACGCGAATAGGTGCGAACACGAAATGCTGTGAAAATTGGTAGCAAATAACCAACCACTAATATTGCATGAGCAGGGTTTTACCTTAATATTGCAAACCATGTAGAAGTACCTTGATCAACGCGACCCCCACGGAGAATTTGTAATGAATAAATTGATGATGATCGCCGCATCCGCTGCCCTGCTGTCCCTGTCCGGCGTGGCGTCGGCGGATCAGGCTCTGGCCCAGAAGAGCGCCTGCATGTCCTGCCACGGCGTCGACAAGAAGATCGTCGGCCCGGCGTTCAAGGAAATCGCCAAGAAATACCAAGGCGACGCGACCGCGCATGACAAACTGGTCGAGAAGGTGAAAACCGGCGGCAAGGGCGTGTGGGGTCCGATCCCCATGCCGCCGAGCCCGCAGGTCAAGCCGGAAGATGCCAGCAAGATCATCGACTGGGTGTTGAGCCTGAAGTAATCTGGACTCGGCATCAAGCAAAGGCCGACGCATGCGTCGGCCTTTGTCGTTTCTGAAGGCGCGTTTTCGGCGCAAGTTTGATATTGTTGCGGGCAATAACAATTCAGGGGAAACACAGGTGGCGATTCATCCTTACTTCTTCGTCGTGGCAGCAGGGCTTTTTCCGCAGCTTGCACTGGCCGCCGAGCCCGGCCGGATTGATTCCTTCTTCGGCACCCTCAACGGCTATCTTGCCAGCGTCATTTTCTACGACGTCTTTCCCGGCGAACCGGTCATGCCCTTCATCGTCGCCTGGCTGATCGTCGGCGCGGTCTACCTCACCGTCCGCTTCAGCTTCGTCAACCTGCGCATGATGCGGCACGGGTTCAGGGTGATGCGCGGCAAGTACCACACCGCCGACGACAAGGGCGAAGTCAGCTCGTTTCAGGCATTGACCACGGCGCTCTCTGCCACGGTCGGCCTGGGCAATATCGCCGGAGTGGCGATCGCGATTTCCATCGGTGGTCCGGGCGCAACGTTCTGGATGATCGTCGCGGGCTTCCTCGGCATGACCACCAAGTTCACCGAAGCCACGCTGGCGCAGCGCTACCGCGAAGTGCGCCCCGATGGCCGCATCATGGGCGGCCCGATGGAATACCTGTCCAAGGGTTTTGCCGAGTTCAAGCTGCCGCGCACCGGCAAGATCCTGGCCGGGATGTTCGCCATCTTCACCGTGCTCGGTTCGTTCGGCGCCGGCAGCGCGTTCCAGGTCAGCCAGTCGCTCGGCGCGGTGCAGGAACTGTTCCCGATCTTCCATGAGGTGCCGATTGCCTACGGTCTCATCATGGGACTGGCGGTGGGCGTGGTCATCATCGGCGGCCTGCGCCGCATCGCCCACACCGCCGAGGCGGTGGTGCCGACCATGATCCTGATCTATCTGGCGGCCTGCCTGTGGATCGTGCTCGGCAACGTCGAGCAGGTGCCGCAGGCGCTGGCGAAGATCGTCACCGAAGCCTTCGCGCCGATCGCGGTCGCGGGCGGCATGGTGGGCGCGCTGGTGCAGGGCTTCAAGCGCGCGGCGTTCTCCAGCGAGGCAGGCCTCGGCTCGGCCGCCATCGTGCACTCCACGGCATCGGTCAAGTACCCGATCCGTCAAGGCATGGTCGCGCTCTACGAACCTTTCATCGACACCATCGTCATCTGCACCATGACCGCGCTGGTCATCGTCATCACCGGCGTCTATGACGATCCGGCCACTCTGGCGCTACGCGAAGCCAGCAAGGGCGCGGCGCTGACCTCGGTCGCGTTTGCCACCGTGTCCGACTGGTTCCCCATCATCCTCACCGTGTCGGTGGTGCTGTTCGCCTACAGCACGATGATCTCGTGGTCCTACTACGGTGAACGCTGCTGGGCCTATCTGTTCGGCGAACGCCTGTCGATGGTGTACCGCGTGCTGTTCCTGCTCTTCATCGTCGTCGCCTCGGTGGCGAGCGCGGCCAACATGCTCGACTTCACCGACCTCCTGGTGCTGGCGATGGCCTTCCCCAACCTGATCGGGCTTTATCTCTTGAGCGGCAAGGTGCGCGCCATGCTGACGGACTATCAGGACAAGCTGAAGAGCGGCGAACTCGATCGCGAAATTGTGAAAGGCTGAACGCTGGTCGGTTCAGCGATGGCCTGAGTCGAAGCGGTACAGCTGGCGCTCGGTCAGCACCGCGTCGAGCGGCATGTCCCAGGGCTCGTGCGGCAGCGCGTCCACGCGCTGGCATTCGTAGGCGATCCCCACCAGGCGCGGCTTGCGCCACAAGCGCCGGTGCCGCATGAACGCCAGCGTCGCGTCGTAAAAGCCGCCGCCCATCCCGAGCCGGTTGCCTTCCAGATCAAACCCCACCAGCGGCATCAGCAGCAGGTCGAGTTGCCGTGCGCGCAGCGGTCTTGCATCGATCGGCTCGGGAATACCGTAGCGGTTTGGCTTCATGCGCGTGTTGCGGCCCAGCCGGCCGAACCGCATCACCCGTCCCCGCCTGGGCAATATCGGCAAATAGCACTCGCGCTGCATGCAGAGCGCCTGGTTGATCAGGGGGTGGGCGTCGAATTCGCCGCCTTGCGGAAGATAGAAGGCGATGCGCTGTGATCGCAGCAACAGGCCGTGACGCAGGGCGAGGCGCAGGGAGGCGCGAGCAGCATGGCGACGCTCGGCCGGCTTGAACGCATTGCGCGCGGCCTTGAGCTTGCGTCGGAGGCTGTATTTATCCATCAAGAAAAGAGGCTCCCCGCCTGTGCCGTGACCGGCCGCGGACTCTTGAACCTGGGTCCAAGACGGCCGCGTTCAAAGACGCTTTGGGCACATGAGACGTGTCACGCGCACACCCGCATCGGAATAGATCGCAGCCTTGCACGTATGCATTGGTTCAGAGAAATTGCAGCCGGCCTCGAACACCGCAGGGAGCAATGCCAGTTTAAAAGAGTTTGTCCTGATCTTCCAGCACCGAATCCAGCAGGGTGTTGCAATGGCTCAGCCGGGCGCGTGCCGCCTCGATCTGGCCGCCGCCACCCTGGGTCAGCAACTCGTGCGCCAGGTTGAGTCCCGCCATGATGGCGATGCGCTCGGCGCCGATCACCTTGCTGTTTTCGCGGATCTCGCGCATTTTCCCGTCGAGGAAATCGGCCGCCGCGATCAGCGCCGTTTCCTCTTCGCGCGAACAGGCCACCTTGTAGGCGCGGCCCAGGATGTGGATTTCGATCGAACGCGGGCCGGCCATCAAACGTCCTCCGGCAGCGTTTCGAGCAGCGCCTGCAGCCGCGTCTTGGCGGCCTCCAGCCGGGTCGTCAACTGCTTGTTGTCCTGCTGGGTGGCCAGCAGCTGCTGGCGCAGCGCAATATTTTCATTCCGCAGCGTATGGCACAGCTCGGCCACCTGGCGGATCTTGGCTTCAAGCGTATCGAGTTCAGCGTGCATGGCGCGACTATAGGGGGCGTTGTGCGGCCGGTCAATCGGGCGGGCGCGTGAGGCCGCGGATGGTTATAATGCGCGCCTTCAGGTGCCGACGCGGCTTTCCGCCGCCGAGGATAAACGGGAAACAGGTGCGCGATTTTCGCAAAGCCTGTGCTGCCCCCGCAACGGTCAGCGCTAAACGGTCCATCACACAGCCACTGGGTTCACCCGGGAAGGCGGTGCACTTCAAGCGCGAGCCCGGATACCGGCCTGGACCCTGCCCATGCGGCAGCGGATCGTGCAACGCGCCTGCGGGGAACCGGGCGCCCCAACCGGACTTCATCATGCGTCAAACTCCTCTCTCGCTTGCCCTGGGCGTTGTTTTCCTTTCATCCGCCCATGCGGAAACCCTGCCGGAATTTGTCGGCGAAACCATCGTCGTGACGCCGAGCCGGTTTCCGCAGGCACTGTCCGGCCAGTCC
>JAABQU010000246.1 GCA_011391285.1 Thiobacillus sp. | reverse complement strand
GGCGAAATTGTGGTCAGGGCCAGGGTCACCGACACGGTGGCGCGGGGGGCGGTGTTCATCCTCATGCACTTCGGCGACCTCGACCCGATCGACGTGGCGGAAAACAACGGCCGCAAGGTGTCGGTCAACCGGCTGACCATGAACTACGTCGACAAGGATTGCGGCCAGCCCATCTACAAGCACTGCGCCGTCAAACTGGCCAAGGCATAAATAAGGAACCCAACCATCATGATGCAATCCAGAACATTCGCGTCGATTTTCACGTTCTTTCTCGCCGGCCTGCTGCTCACCAGTGCATCGGTGTGGGCCGCTAGCGGTGTCTTGCCCGGCGAGGACACCAGCTTCGCGATCGAGAACAGCTATTCCTGCCTCACCGGCGGCTGTCATGAAACCAACACCAATCTGGTGACCCAGCACGCCGGCTCGCTGATGACCCACGCCATGGTCAAGTGCAACGCCTGCCATGGCACCCATACCGCCGCGCAACTGGGGCTGCCGAAACCCAATCTCACCGGCTACTACCCCGGTATCGGCGCAACCGGCTACGTGGTGGGCAAGGACCGCTGCCTCACCTGCCATACGGCCCAGCTGAGCGCACCCAACCACCCGTCGAAACCGAAGAGCTGTACCGGCTGCCACGTGCCGCACTTGTTCCTCAAGCAATAGTCTTAGCAGACTTCCCGGCAAGACCGGGAAGCCCCCTCCGCAAGCAGGACAACAGCAGAAGCCCTCTGCTCTGATCCTGATTTTTTACCATCACGCCATCTTGCGTGCTTCCATCGATCAATGCTGCCTTCAGGCCCGTTTTGCGGGGAGCAGGCAGTGAACGCCCTGCCGCTGACAGCGGCGGTCCAACTTCTGGCCGGAGCCTTCGCGATCCGGTGCCAGCTCTTAAAGTGGGTGGTGTTCCTCTTGCGCGGTCATGTAGCGCAACGGCACCCTCACCCAATCAACGCCACCGCCTTGATCTGCACATAAAGCAGTTGCCCGGGCGTGATCTCCAGCGCATGCGCGGAGCGCCGGGTCAGCCGTGCCAGCAGCGGCGATTCGCCGACGCGCAGCTTGACCAGGGTGAGCGCCGGATGGGCGTCATCGACGCTGTCGACCACGATGGCAGGTAGCGTGTTGAGGATGCTGGTGCCGCTCATCGGCGCGCGCGCCAGGCTGACGTCGCGGGCGAGGATGCGCACGCGTGCGGCGTGGCCGACCGGCAGGCCGTGGTCGCGCACCCACAGGCGGCCGCCGGCGAATGCCATGTGCGCCAGATGCCATTCTTCGTCGCGCGCCGCCACCACGGCATCGAGCACCACCCCGGCGTCCTCGCCCAGCTTGATCGGCAGGTCGAGCCGCGCCAGCGTGTCGGTGAGCGGGCCGGACGCAACCGCCCTGCCCGCTTCCATCACCACGATGTGATCAGCCAGGCGCGCCACTTCGTCGGGCGCGTGGCTGACGTAGAGCACCGGGATGTCGAGTTCGTCGTGCAGCCGTTCGAGGTAGGGCAGGATTTCCTGCTTGAGCGCGTGATCGAGCGCGGCCAGCGGCTCGTCCATCAGCAGCAGGCGCGGGCTGGTGGCCAGCGCGCGCGCGATGCCGACGCGCTGGCGTTCGCCGCCGGACAGCCGCGCCGGTTTGCGGGCCAGCAGATGGCCGATGTCGAGCATCGCCACCGCCTGGTCCAGCGAGACCCGGCGCTCAGCCATGGGCACGCGCTTCTGCCCGTATTGCAGATTGGCCTGCACGCTCAAATGCGGAAACAGGCTGGCTTCCTGGAATACATAGCCGAGCGGGCGTTGATGCGTCGGCCGGAACAGCGTGGCGTCCTGCCAGACGTCGCCATTGACCGACAGCGTGCCGCCGGGCGCGTGTTCGAGCCCGGCGATCGCGCGCAAGAGCGTGGTCTTGCCGGAGCCGGAATGGCCGAACAGGGCGGTGACGCCGCGGCCGGGCAGGTCGAGATCGACGTCGAGCGAGAAGCCTGAATAGTCGAGCTTGAAGCGGGCGCGAATGCCGCTGCCGCCGCTCATGCGCGCCGCCCGGTCGGGTTCAGGGTATAGAGCAGCAGCAGCACGACGAAGGAGAACGCCACCATGCCCGCCGCCAGCCAGTGCGCCTGCGCGTATTCCAGCGCCTCGACGTGATCGTAGATCTGCACCGACACCACACGCGTCTTGTCCGGAATGTTGCCGCCGATCATCAGCACCACGCCGAACTCCCCGACGGTGTGGGCGAAGCCGAGCACGCTGGCGGTGAGGTAGCCGGGCCGCGCCAGCGGCAGCACCACGCTAAAGAAGGTGTCGAGCGGCGACGCGCGCAAGGTGGCCGCCGCTTCGAGCGGATGCTCACCGATGGCTTCAAAAGCGTTCTGCAGCGGCTGCACCACAAAGGGCAGCGAGTAGAACACCGAGGCCACCACCAGCCCGGCGAAGGTAAACGGCAACACGCCGAGCCCGAGCGATTGCGTCAACTGACCGACCGGACCGTTTGGCCCCATCGTGACCAGCAAATAAAAACCGATCACCGTCGGCGGCAGCACGATCGGCAGCGCCACCACTGCGCCCACTGCGCCCTTCCATGCCGAGCGGGTGCGCGCCAGCCACCAGGCGATGGGCGTGCCGATGAATAGCAGCAGCAGCGTGGTGACGCTCGCCAGTTCAAGCGTCAGCCGGATCGCGCTCCAGTCGGTATCGCTCAGCACAGCGGGGAATCAGTACGCGTAGCCATAGGCCGAGATGATAGCCCGCGCCCTGTCTTCCTTCAGGTACTTCATCAACGCCCGCGCGGCGGGGTTGTCCTTGCCGCGCGCCAGAATGGCGGCATCCTGGCGGATCGGCGCATGCAGGCTGGGCGGCACCATCCATGCCGAGCCGCTGCTTAGCTTGCCGTTTTTCATCACTTGCGACAGCGCAACAAAACCGAGTTCGGCATTACCAGTGCTGACGAACTGGAAGGTCTGGGCGATGTTCTCGCCCTGCACGAATTTCGGCTGCAGCGCGGCCAGCAGGCCGAGTCTGTTCAGCGTCTCAACCGCCGCCGCACCGTAAGGCGCGAGTTTGGGGTTGGCCAGCGCCAGGTGTTTGAATGCACCGGCCTTCAGCACCGCGCCCTTGGCATCGACGAAACCCGGCTTGGCCGACCACAGCGCCAGCCGGCCGATCGAATAGGTGAAACGGCTGCCGGCCACCACGCCGCCTTCCCTTTCCAGCCTGGCCGGGGTTTCGTCGTCGGCGGCAAGCAGGACGTCGAATGGCGCGCCGTTTTTGATCTGGGCGTAGAACTTGCCGGTGGAACCGAAAGCCAGCTTTGCCTGGTGGCCGGTGGCCTGCTCGAAGCCAGCGGCAATGGCCTGCATCGGCGCGGTGAAGTTGGCGGCGACGGCGACCTGCACTTCGGCGGCGACGGCGCTGTGCGCGCATAGCGCCAGGATAAAAGCGGTCAGCGAGGTGATGAGGCGAGCGGGCACGGTGAGTTTCCCTGTCGATTGCGACGCATAGTCAAAGATCGCTTTTACCCCAGCTCTTATTCCTCGTCCATCCACGCCAGCACCACCCCGATCGCCACTTCGGGATCATTGGTCAGCGTCAGGCAGTGTTCGCTACCGTTGACGAGATAGAGGTTGAACCCGGAACGTTCCAGCGCTGGCGACAGGCGCGCCGGCACGTCTTCGTCGCCGCACAGAGTGAAATGCAGGCCGGGCCATTTGCCGCGCAGACAATCCAGCATGCGGTCGTCCATGAACTGGAATTCCGCCGCGGCATTTGCGATGTGGGTCAGGGTTTCGCGCGCGATCATGCGTCGACCTCCTCTTCTTCCTCGGCGAATTTGGCGAGGCTTTGCGCTTCGACGCCGAGGATCTTCGCCAGCCACGGCGGCGGCGCATCGAGAATCGATTGCAGGCGGACGATGACTTCGCGCGCCGGGCCGGTCTGCGGATATTTCATCGGATGCACGCCGGCGCGCACGACCTTGGCGGCCGCGGGGCCACCGATCGATTGCACATAGACGATCTGGCAGTCGTTGATCAGCGCGGAGCGGGCCGCGTTCTTGTCCTCGGCCAGATCGGCTTCCAGCGTGGGGCGCACCGCCACCAGCCGGATTTCATCCTTGCTGAGCTGATAGATCAGAAAGCGCAGGGCGGAACCGAAATGGCCGTCCAGGTTCTCGTCTTTGTTGGATGCCACGGCCACGCGCAGGCTGCCGGGCATGTCGCCGTCGGCATAGGATTCGATGAGCGGCAGGTCGTCGTCCAGGTTGACGTCTTCGCCCCACAGATAGCGTACGGCGAGCTTGAGCGATTCCATATCGACGTCGGTTTCGATTGCGGTTTCCTGCGTTTCCTCGGCCGTCAGCGCCTGCTTTAGATCGGTGACGGTCAGCCCGGAAAGCTTGGCCTCGTTGACCGGCAAATTCAGCTTCTTGACGATCCACTTCGTGAATTCACGCGTGTCGACACCTTCGAGGACACGGGCGGCCAGTGCGATGCGCAATGCTGCGCCTTGGGTGATGGTGGTCATGTCACACGCTCCTGTCTATTACCTGTTGGTCATTCCGGCGCAGGCCGGAATGACGGGTCAAGCCACCAGCGGAATAATGCAGCCGTCGATCGGGCAGAGCTGGACGCATTTCGGCGTGTCGTAGTCTCCGTCGCATTCGGTGCAGGTGTCCGGGTTGATGATGTACACGCCCTTCTTGATGCGGATGGATGCGGTGGGGCAGTCCGGTTCGCAGTCAGCGCAGGCGGTGCAGAGTTCGGCAACGATTTTGAGTGCCATGATGTTTTCCTTTCAGTTCATTCGGCTGCGTCCATGCGCCTGGCGCGTACGGAAATCGGCAGCCTGGGCGGCGCGGGCATAGGGTCGACGTAATAGGCGCCGCCGTTGTTGAGCTTGATCTCCCCGCCCCACTTGTCGGCCTGGTCGAATTCCATCGAGGTGATGGTGTCTTCCAGGTCGCGCTTGGGCAGGTAGAACACGTACTCGCCTGCGGCACCGCGTCGGATCATGATGTTGGCCATTTGGGCTCCAGTGAGCGGTAAGCGGTAAGCGGTGAACGGAGGGTGCGGTTACTGCTCACCGCTCACCGCTCGCCCACCTCAGCGAATGAGGTCGTAGTTGTAGTCAGTGGTCCCCATGCCGCGTGTCTCTTCGTCCAGACGCTCCAGCACGGCGTTCACCAGCGTGGTGAGCATGTACATGGCGCCCTCGTACCCCAGCGTGGTCATGCGATGCAGGTGGTGACGGTCGAAGATCGGGAAGCCCATGCGGATCAGCGGCACCTCGAACTCCTTGCCCTTGTGCAGGGTGTCGCGCTGGATGAACTTGCCGTAGCTGTTGCCGATGATGAAGTCGGGCTTGTCGGTGAACACCAGCGAGCGCAGGTGCCACAGATCGGCGCCGGCGTAGGCCTTGCAGTTCACGCCGTAGGGCGAGGACGCCAGCAGCTTCTTCATCGCCTTGTCCCACTTCTTGGAACCGTTGTTGCAGACGACATGCACTGGCTCGGCGCCCACTTCCAGCAGGAACTTGACCATGCCCATGGTGAAGTCGGGATCGCCATACAGCGCAAAGCGCTTGCCGTGCAGCCAGGTGTGGCTGTCGGTCATCATGTCGACCAGACGGCCGCGTTCCTTGACCAGCGACGCGGGGATCGGCTTGCCGGTGACTTCCGCCACTTTCATCAGCCACTCGTCGGTCCACTCCAGGCCCATCGGGATGTCGAGCTTGGGCACCTCCTGGTTCCAGGTGCCTTCGACCAGCTTCTTTGTCTTTTCCAGCTGCATCGGCTGCATCAGGAAAGTGGTGATGGCGTTGGGCGCATCCTTCACTTCGTCCTGCGTGGTGCCGCCGGAATACATGCGGAAAGATCCGTCGGCCGGAGTGTCGAGCACTTCGGTCGGATCGGACAGCATGCTGTGCGCCACGCCCATTTCATCGAGCATGCGATGGATCACGCGGAAGTTGCCCAGGTAGGTTTCGAAGCCCGGCACGATGTTGATCTTGCCGTTGCTGCCGACCTGCTTGCCTTCCATGCTATTCAGCGTGAAGTAGCGGGCGATGCCTTCGAACATGTTGTCCCAGCCGGTGACATGGCTGCCGACGAACGAAGGCGTGTGGGCGAACGGCACCGGGTAGTCCTGGGGAATGTGCCCTTCCTTGCGCGAGTTGCCGATGAACGCGTTGAGGTCGTCGCCGATCACTTCCGCCATGCAGGTGGTGGACACCGCGATCATGTCGGGCTTGTACAGCGCCTTGGCGTTTTCCAGGCCGTCATACATGTTCTTCTGGCCGCCGAACACCGCCGCATCTTCGGTCATCGAGTCGGACACGCAGGCGACCGGCTCCTTGAAGTGGCGGTTGAAGTAGGTGCGGAAATAGGCCACGCAGCCCTGCGAACCGTGCACATAGGGCAGTGTCTTTTCGAAGCCGAGCGCAC
The DNA here is from genome assembly GCA_011391285.1 of Thiobacillus sp. Next base: position 9,256 of record JAABQU010000246.1, on the reverse strand, counting down.
ACAGCACGGCGCCGAGCGGCTGGCAGGCCTTGGCCGGGTTGACGGTCAGCGCTTCGCGCTTGAAATTGAGTTCCTGGTATTCCAGGGTGGTCGACCACTTGAAAGTCTCGTCGATCTTGCCCTGATCGGCGCGCTCTTCGAACGCGGCCTGCTTGTTCTTGATCATCTCCTTGTAATCGTCATTGCGAAACAAGGGGTACGACGGTTTGATGTCTTCAACGGCTTGCATGTTCATCTCCTGGCCCGAGCCGCCAATCTGCGGACACGGGCATGGGTTGATCTGGGTTCGTCACCCCGGCATCAGCCGGGGTGACGGGGTCCTTACGCGGCTTGAGCGATTGCTTCCACTTCCGGCTGCTTCTGCCAGGGCGGGGTGAGGCTCTTCCAGCATGGGTTGTTGATGGTCATGTCCATATCGCGGGCGAATATGGCGAAACCGTCGTAGCCGTGATACGGCCCGGAGTAGTCCCACGAGTGCATCTGGCGGAACGGCACCCCCATCTTCTGGAAGATGTACTTTTCCTTGATGCCGGAACCGATCAGGTCGGGCTTGACCTTCTTCACGAACTCCTCGAACTCGAAGCCGGTGACGTCGTCGTACAGCAGCGTCGCGTTGCCCATCTCCTTGATGGTGCGGTCGTAGTCGTCGTTGTGGCCGAACTCGTAGCCGGTGCCGACCACTTCCATGCCAAGGTCCTCGTACGAGCCGATGACGTGGCGCGGACGCAGACCGCCGACATACAGCATCACGCGCTTGCCTTCGAGGCGGGTGCGGTACTTGGCGATGACTGCGTCGACCATCGGCTGGTACTTGGCGATCACTCGCTCGGCGCCTTCCTTGATCTTGTCGTCGAAGTGCGCGGCGATGGCGCGCAAGCTTTCGGCGATTTTGGTGGGGCCGAAGAAGTTGTACTCAATCCAGGGGATGCTGTACTTCTCTTCCATGTGGCGCGCGATGTAGTTCATCGAGCGGTAGCAGTGGATCAGGTTGAGCTTCACTTTCGGGGTGAGCTCGATTTCGGCCAGGGTGCCGTCGCCGGACCACTGGGCGACCACGCGCAGACCCATCTCCTCGAGCAGGATGCGGCTCGACCAGGCGTCGCCGCCGATGTTGTAGTCGCCGATGATGGAGACGTCGTAGGGGCTGGGCACGAACTCGGTCTTGACGTCCTTACCGTCACGCGAAAAGACCCAGTCGCGGACCGCGTCGTTGGCGATGTGGTGGCCGAGCGATTGCGACACGCCGCGAAAGCCTTCGCAGCGCACCGGCACCACCGGCTTGTTGATTTCGGCGGCCCCCTTCTTCGACACCGCCTCGATGTCGTCGCCGATCAGGCCGATCGGGCACTCGGACTGCACCGAGATGCCCTTGTGCAGCGGAAACAGGCCTTCGATCTCGTTGATGATCTTGGCGAGCTTCTTGTCGCCGCCGAACACGATGTCCTTTTCCTGGAAGTCCGAAGTGAAGTTCATCGTGCCGAAGGTGTTCACGCCGGTGACGCCGACGTAATAGTTGCGGCGACCGGCGCGGGAATACTGGCCGCAGCCAACGGGGCCGTGGGAGATGTGGATCATGTCCTTGATCGGACCCCACACCACGCCCTTGGAACCGGCGTAGGCGCAGCCGCGGATGGTCATCACCCCCGGCAGCGACTTGCGGTTGGAAGTAATGCACTTCTTGGATTGTTCAACGCTCTGGTCGTTGACCGCCAGATGCTTGGCCCGGTCTTTCTGGGCTTTTTCAGGATAGACCTCGAGCACCTCCTTGATGAGGGCTTCGGTTTCTTCACGCGTCAATGCAGACATTTCGTTCTCCATGCACGCCTCCACCAATCTGTGGACAGCCTGTGACAGGTTTCGAATGCGTCATTCCGCCGGGCGGAATGACGACCGGGTATTACGCGGCTGCAACCGCTGCTTCTTCTGCAGCCGTCTTGCCGACGATGGATTCGTCTTCCTCATCCATCACGCCGAACTTCATCAGCAGGTCTTCCAGCTCGTCCATCGTGATCGGCGTCGGGATGACGAAGTTCTTGTTCTCGATGATCTTGTTGGCCAGATCGCGATACTCCTGCGCCTGCTTGGCAGTGGGCTCGTACTCGATCACGGTCATGCGGCGGATCTCGGCTCGCTGCACCACGTTGTCGCGGGGGACGAAGTGGATCATGGTGGTGCCGAGCTGGCGCGCCAGCTCCATGATCAGTTCGTCTTCACGCGCGGTGTTGCGGCTGTTGCAGATCAGCCCAGCCAGACGCACGCTGCCGGAGTTGGCGTATTTCACGATGCCCTTGGCGATGTTGTTGGCGGCGTACATGGCCATCATTTCGCCGGAACAGACGATGTAGATTTCCTGCGCCTTGTTCTCGCGAATCGGCATGGCGAATCCGCCGCACACCACGTCGCCCAGCACGTCGTAAAACACGAAGTCGAGGTCTTCTTCGTACGCGCCCTCTTCTTCGAGGAAGTTGATGGCGGTGATCACGCCACGGCCGGCACAGCCGACGCCGGGCTCAGGGCCGCCGGATTCCACGCACTTGATGTCGCGGTAGCCGATTTTCATCACGTCTTCCAGTTCCAGGTCTTCCACCGAACCGGCATCAGCCGCCATCTGCATGATGGAGTTCTGAGCTTTTGCGTGCAGGATCAGCCGGGTAGAATCGGCCTTGGGATCGCAGCCCACAATCATCACTTTCTTGCCGGCTTCAGCGAGGCCAGCCACCAAATTCTGGGTAGTGGTCGATTTGCCAATACCCCCTTTGCCATAAATCGCGCATTGACGTAGACGAGCCATGTCACTCTCCTTGTGTGTAAACGGTGCGATTGAAATATTTCGTTCGCACCCTGGTTATCGCAAGCGCCATGCCAGCCCGGTAGCAAGATGGTAAGTATTTGATATGAAAGAGAATGCATGGGTTCTCCGCAGGGCAGAAACAGGTGCCGGACGCAACAATGGCCCGGCCTTTGTAGGGGTGCCGACAAGGCCCGACAGCTTGCCGGTCCATGCGCGCCTGCCGATCAACCGCTGCAACCTGCCGGCCTCGATTCTGGGCAGCCTCAGCTATCAGCGTCACCCGGTTCCACTCACGCTCGACGGCGTCGAAGAACTGCACCGCCGCCTGTTTGCCGCGCTGGACGCCCTGCCCGATCCCGCCCAGCGCGCGCAGCTGTTCATGGCCCACATGACCGCCGCCTTCAGCCTCGATCATCCCGAGGAGGCGGGCTACAGCTCGACCGCGCATGACCGCGCCCACGCCAGCTATCTGCGCCTGATGCGCGGCTGGGTGTTCGATCCGGATGGTCAGGAAGGCGCGGTGCTGAAGGGCTGGGTGGAATCGCGCTTCGGTTTGCTGCCGCGCCATCACGGCGGCCCCATCCGCGATTTTTCCGGCGACACCTATCGCCGTTATCTGGAGGCGCGCAGCCGTGGGCTATACGGCGCCAACGCGCTGGAAGCGCAGCTCGACCTGCTCTACAGCTATTGCCAGCATGAGCTGGCGCACCAGCGGCCGGGGCAGACTCACCTCATGCTTTACCGCGGCGTCAATCGCGTCGCCGACTATGAAGTGCTGCGGGAGGAGTCGCGCGACCGGCGCGTGGTGCTGTTGAACAGCCTCAACTCCTTCACCCCCAATCGCGAGCGCGCGGGCGAGTTCGGCGACTTCATTCTGGAAGTGCAGGTGCCGCTGCCCAAGGTGTTTTTCTTCCAGCGGCTGCTGCCGGGCGTACTCAAGGGCGAGGACGAGTATGTGGTGATCGGCGGGGTGGTCGAGGTGGGGGTTGCAACCCGCTGAGCGCGTTCGGCGGCGCCCGCTAGCGGGTGCAGGAACCCGTTATTTCACCGTGATGGTGATCTTGTCCGAGAGGATAGGCGGCTCATGCGGAATGTGGTTCATGTCGCCCAGAAGCAACTGCATGGTGTGCGCTCCCGGTGCGAGTTCGACCGACGTCTCGGTTTGGCCGCCACCGAAGTGCTTGTGGTTCGCGTCAGCGGGAACCGAACTGTCCATGGCTGGCAGCTTCGCCACATCGATCAGCAGATGGTGATGGCCGGTCTCGGGGTTATCGACGCCGGCGGGCGCAACCCCGATGCCCTTGAGCCCGAATTTCACGGTCACGGGGCTGGTCACCACGTCGCCGTTGACGGGCGTGATGAAGTAGACCACGGCGCCGGCCGGGGCGGGGGTTCGCGCACAAGCCGCCCCCGCCATCAGCAATGACACCGCCACCAGCGTGCATTGGATCGTTCTGTTCATGACATATCTCCTGTGGGAAAAATCTGTTTGCCTGCCTGCCCCAGCTTCGTAACGGGGTTTCGCCGCTCCGCCCCGAAGCCAGCGGGATCGGCGGCAAGCCTGGTCAATCAATATAATCAACATTCTTGCGGCTGCTCCACTCGCGAGAAGCCACACCACATGATGGTCGGGGCGTTTGCGACAGCCGTTTGGCCCTTGGCATAAACCCGACATACGGCACCGGCCGCAAACCCGCGCCAAACCGTGCCTTACGCTGCGGCCCGCTTCTTGCACAACTCCTCGCATTGCCCACACAAGGAGTTGTCCATGCAATCCCGCTTCGAACCCATCCTGACGGGCCTGGCTGAAGGCACGGTGGTCCCCTATCTCGGCCCCGGCGCATTGGCCGGCGTCGTCGACCCGCAATCCGGACGCGCCATTCCCGCCGACAGCGACAGCCTGATCCTGGCCATCAACGACGGCAAGCCGATGGCGCCGAAGCTGATGTTCGAGTTTTCGCGCGCGGCGATGCATCTGGAACTGAAACGCGGCCGTTCGGCGTTGACCCGCCTGCTGGACGCCACCTATCGCGACACCGACTGGAGCGCGTCCGCGCTGCACACCTGGCTGGCCGGGAAAAACCTGCCCTATGTGGTGGACACCAACCGCGACACGCTGATGCAGAAGGCGTACGCCAGCACACCGCATACCCTGATCGTGGGCATGGCGCGCATCGGCGGCACCCACTACCGCTTTCGCATCTATCAATACGACGGCACGGCCTACACGCCGATCGAGCAGGAAGCGGTGAACACCAGCCTGCCGGTGCTGTTCAAGCCGCTGGGCACACCGCTGCCGGAATCCGACTACATCGCGTCCGACGCCGATTTCGTCGACTACGTCACCGAGCTGATGGGCGGCTTTGCGATTCCCTCCTTCGTCAAGCGCATGCGCCAGGGCCGCCAGTATCTGCTGCTGGGCCTGCGCCTGACGCGCGACACCGAGCGCATGGTGCTCGCAGACATCACCTTCGGCGCCGGCCAGCCCACCGGCTGGGCGCTGATTCCGCACGCCACCGACAAGGAAAAGCGCTTCCTGAGCAAACGCGGGTTTGAGTGGATCGACGCGGATGTGGCCGATTTTCTGGCGGCGGCCGAAGCCTGGCAGGGCGGCGTCGCCGAGGCGGCATGATGCTGGCCGCCCTGCACGCGGAGCCGGCGCAAGCGCTGCCGCCATCGCTGGAACCGAGCGGCGTGGACGCGACGCACCAGGCGCTGGCCGAATTGATCGAAGGCCTGATCCAGGCCGACAGCCATGCGTTTCCTGTGCGCTTCCAGGCGCTGCTGGCGCTGATGCGGCTGCACATTGCCGAGGAAGGCGGGTTGATGCGCGCCAGTCGTTATCCCGGCATCGCCGAGCATGAGGGCGAACATCACCGGGTGCTGGGCGAACTGCTGCAGCTCAATCGGTCGCTCAAGCGCGGGCGCACCGCACTGGTTCGCGCCTATGTGAAAGAGGGGCTGGCACCGTGGTTCGACCTGCATATGGCGACCATGGATGCAGCCCTGGCGGCCCATCTCGGGCACCCGGCGGGATAACGGGGCGGCCTCCAGATCGTTTGTAGTGTTCGCGACACGCGCCGGCCTGGTCTTGTCGTCATCGGCACCCGGTGACAGACAGGATTTATTCAGGAAAATCAAGGCGATGCGGGCTTGCCTCAGTTGGCACGGCGTTTGCGGAGTACTGCATGGGATGCCTCATCCGGGGCGCGCACAGACTGAAACCAAACCGTGCCAGGAATCAACCGTTTTCCCTATATGAGCAACGCCGAAACGCCGCGCGCCGACTGCACGGCCTGTCCGCATTGCGACACGTTGCGGGTGGCCGGACGCTGCGAGCCCGGCGACCGCTGCCTGATCGCCCACAGCGGGCGGCAAATCGAACGCTTCCTGCGCATGAATCCGGAATATGCCGTGGGCTGCCTGCAGGATGCGTTCTGGGAACGGCGCGCCATCGCTGCGCGCTACGCGCCGCTTGATGCGGTGCGCACGCTCGCCTACGACACCGACGAAGCGGTGCGCCGCGCCGTGGTCACCCGGCTGCCGCCGGAAGAACTGGCGGCGTTCATTGGCGACAGCGACCGCGAAGTGCGCATCACGGTGGCCAGCAAATTGCCCGCCATGCAGTTGCACAAGATGCTCGGCGACCCCGATTACCTGGTGCGCCAGTATGTGGCGCAGCGCATTCCGCATGGCAGCCTGAAGCTGCTGGTGCACGACCCGGATGACGAGGTGCGCAAGGAAGTGGCGCGCCGGCTGCCGTCGTTTGCGCTGTCCCGCATGCGTCACGATGCAGACCCGGACGTGCGCGCCATCGCTGCCGCACGCATGCTGCCCGACGACGCCACGCATATGCTGGGCGACCCGGACTGGCGGGTGCGCTTGGGCGCGGTCGAGCGGGCGCCGCTCCACGCCATTCATGCCCTGGCCGGCGATCCCGACCGCGATGTGCGGGCGCAGGTAGTGCAGCGGCTCGGCGAGACGCTTCAACCCGATCAACCAGACTAGCGGCAAGCCCAAGGACACGACATGAACGATTGCCCCATCGACAATCACGCATTGCAGCAGCTCGTTGCCGAACTCGAGGCCATGCCGCCGCGCCCGCATCACAGCGGCCTGCTGTACATCGCTGGCCGCGCCCTGCCCGGCCAGCCGTTCCGTTTTGTGTTGAGTCGCGGTGGCTGGTACCGGCCGGGCGGCGTGCTCCGGGCCAATGGTGAACGGGTAGCGGACAATCTGGAAACCTGGGCCGAAGCCGAACTGGCCGACTGCGATGGCGACATGGATGCCTTCATCGAGCGGCATGGCGACGCCGGTCTGCTCGCCACCCGCCACAGCGGCCGCACCCATTACTTCGTCGCGCCCTATGGCCCCGCGCCCGCCGACTTTCTGCAGCTGGAGATCGAAGAACTGCACGAAGTGCTGGACCGGCGGTTGTGCCCGGAAGACGATCCGCCCGCCGACCTGCAGGAGCTGATCGACCCGCTGCATCCGGCCACACTCGAAGCCCACCCGGTGGCGCCGCCGCATTACCGCTTCCGCCGCCTGACCGATATGCGCCATGTCCTCGCCCGGTTGCCCGCGCCGATCGGACAGATCCATCCGCTGTCGCGTTTTCTCGGCGAGTGGATGGGCAGCCAGACCCGCAGCAAACACCATTTCTGCGATCACTGGATCATCGCCCTGCGCGAACATCAGGACCGCTATCGCAACCCGGTGCTCTCTGCCTCGCCCGTCTCCCTGCACGCGCGGGCGCTCAAACCGTTCCACTGGAATCCGCAGGCGCGCGGACTGGATGCGGCCAGCCAGTTGCAGGCATTCGACCGCGCCGCCAGCTATCCAGGCGCCTGGTATTTCCACATGGTGGCGGGTGGCCTGACGCCGCGCGATATCGCCGCCGTGCTGGCCAGTGACCTGGATGCGGACTACAGCTATTTGCGGGAGCAGGAGGCCAAACTGCTCGTGGAATGGATGCGTGCGCCCTACAGCACATAAGCCTTGTAGCGCGCTGCGTTTCGGTTCCTCCATTTCGCAGCCGTCTTGTAGGGTTTGCTACACGAGCAGACCAAGTAATTATCAATTAGATCAATCGCATAAAACTTGGCACGCGGTTTGCAAGAGTGAGCTCAGAACCCATTCCAAGCGAGCCGCCATGCAAGCCAAGGACATTGCCGAGTTACTCAACGAACCGGCCTGCGAGCACAACACCAAGTCGAAATCCGGCTGTGCCAAGCCCAAGCCGGGGGCGACCGCCGGCGGCTGTTCGTTCGACGGCGCGCAGATCGCGCTGCTGCCAATCGCGGACGTTGCCCACATCGTGCACGGTCCGATCGCCTGCGCCGGCTCGAGCTGGGACAACCGCGGCACGCGGTCAAGCGGCCCCACGCTCTACAAGATCGGCATGACCACCGACCTCACCGAGCAGGACGTAATCATGGGCCGCAGCGAAAAGCGGCTGTTCCATTCCATCAAGCAGGCCATCGACAGCTATCACCCGGCCGCGGTGTTCGTCTACAACACCTGCGTGCCGGCGCTGGTCGGCGACGACGTCGACGCCGTGTGCAAGGACGCCTCGCAACGCTACGGCGTGCCGGTGGTGCCGGTCGACTGCGCCGGCTTCTACGGCACCAAGAACCTCGGCAACCGCATCGCCGGCGACTCCATGTTCAAGTACGTGATCGGCACGCGCGACCCCGACCCGGTGCCGCCGGAAGCTCAGCGCCCCGGCATCACCGTGCACGACGTCAACCTGATCGGCGAGTACAACATCGCCGGCGAGTTCTGGCATGTGCTGCCGCTGTTCGACGAGCTCGGCCTGCGCATCCTCTGCACGCTGTCGGGCGACGCGCGCTTCCACCAGGTGCAGGCGATGCACCGCGCCGAAGCGAGCATGGTGGTGTGCGCCAAGGCGCTGCTCAACGTCGCGCGCAAGCTCGAATCGACGCACGGCGTGCCCTTCTTCGAGGGCAGCTTCTACGGCGTCACCGACACCAGCCACGCCTTCCGCGAATTCGCCCGCCTGCTCGGCGACGCGTCCTTGAGCGAACGCGTCGAGGCGATGATCGCGCGCGAAGAGGCCAAGGTCGACGCCGCGCTGGAGCCGTGGCGGCAGCGCCTCAAAGGCAAGCGCGTGCTGCTCTACACCGGCGGCGTGAAGTCGTGGTCGATCGTCTCGGCGCTGCAGGATCTGGGCATGGACGTGGTCGCCACCGGCACCAGCAAGTCGACCGAGGAAGACAAGGCGCGCATCCGCGAACTGATGGGCGAGAAGACCAAGATGATCACCGACGGCAGCCCCAAGGCGCTGATCGGCATCGTCAAGGAATACCAGGCCGACATCCTCATCGCCGGCGGCCGCAACATGTACACCGCGCTGAAGGCGCGCATCCCCTTCCTCGACATCAACCAGGAGCGCGAATTCGGCTACGCCGGCTACACCGGCATGACCGAACTGGCGCGCCAGCT
>JAABQU010000245.1 GCA_011391285.1 Thiobacillus sp. | reverse complement strand
AGGTCATCCTCAAGCGCCGCAGCGCCCAGGCCTTCGACGGCCGGTCCGTCCTACCCAACACCACGTTCCGCCGCCTGCTGTCCTGCCTGTTGCCGGGCCATTCCCCAGTGTGGGAAATGTGGCCGCATGCCCCGCGCGTGCATCCGGTGCTGCTGGTACATCGGGTCGATGGCATCGCGCCCGGCCTGTATGCACTGCCACGCAGCGACGCCGCCGCAGCCGCGTTGCGCGAATCGTTGCGCACCGAATTCAAGTGGGACGCGGCCGACCCCGAGTTGCCGCTGTTTCAGCTGGTGCAGGCCGCCGCCGCCAAAACCGCGCGCACGCTGTCGTGCCATCAGGACATCGCCTCGCACAGCGCCGTCACCTTCATGCTGGTAGCCGAATTCGCCGCGCCCATCGCAACGCACCCCGCCGCCTACCGCCACCTGCACTGGGAGGCAGGCATGCTCGGCCACGTCATCACGCTGGAGGCCGAAGCCGCCGGTTGGCGCGGCACCGGCATCGGCTGCTTTTTCGACGACGCCGACCACGACGTGCTCGGCCTCACCGACAGCCGTTTTCAGGTGCTGTACCACTTTGCCTTGGGCATGCCTGTAGACGATCCCCGACTTCTGACCCTGGAGGCCTACGATGAATGACATTGCACTCAAAGCCTGGCTCGAACACGAAGGCTTCCCATCCACCGACTCGCTGCAGCAAGCGCTGCACGGCCGCATCGCCAACGCCACCACGCCCTTGATGTACGCCGCGCGCCTGGGGCGCATCGGCTACATCGGCGAGCTGCTGTCGCGCGGCGCCGATCCGCTCGAGCTGAACGCCGACGGCAACGGCGCGCTGTGGTTCGCCTGCTACGCCGGCAGCGCCCCCTGCGTGAACGCCCTGCTCAAGGCCGGCGCACCGCTCGACAGCCAGAACGTCAACGGCGCCACCGCGCTGATCTACGCCGCCTCGGCCGGCAAGACCGCGATCGTCCAGCTGCTGCTCGACGCCGGCGCCGACCCCACGCTGGCAACGCTGGACGGCTTCACCGCGCTGGACCTGGCGGCCAACCGCGCCTGCATGAAACTGCTGCGGCCCCTGCACCAAGTAGCCGCATGACCCCCAACCCGGTCGACATCGACAGCCTGCCCGCCGAGGCACTGGAACTGCTGCAACGCGGCATGGCACTGCACCGCAGCGATCCGGCGGCGGCCGAATTGCTGTTCGGTATCGCCCGCAGCCAGGCGCCCTGCTCGTTGCCGCTGTACCGCGCGCTGGTCAAGTTCTACAACCGCGAGTGCCAATTCGACGCCGCCTACGACATGGCCGCGCTGGGCATGCGCGAAGCCGCCCGCCTCGGCCAGCTGCCGCCGGATTGGCGCGACTGGACGCTGGCCATGCTGAGCGGCCAGGAAGCCAGCTTTGCCCTGCTCACCCTCAAGGCCATGGCCTTCATCGAACTGCGCCGCGGCAACACGCCCGCCTCGGTCGAAATCTTGGAGCAGCTGCGAGTGCTCGATCCCAGCGACGGCATTGGCAGTTCGGTGGTGGCGTCGCTGGCGGCGGGGATTTAGTGATGCGGCCACGACTCCGTCATTCCGGGCTTGACCCGGAATCCAGTCTCAATTGGCGCGCAATGCGCACCACTGGATACCGGCGCTTGTGCCCTCTGGGTATCCGCCGGTATGACGGCAATGATATTTGCTGGCCGGATCAATAGGTTCATAGAAAAAACCATGAATACCGAACCAGATACCCAGCAGGAAATCAGCCTGATCAAGGCCCGCATCGCCGAGGTCTACGCCCGGCGCGAGCGCCTGAAACAGGCCATGGAAACCGGCGCCCTCGCACCGCACGCTGGCTTCATCCAGCTGGACGAAACCGACCGGATGCTCTCCGATCTGGATACGCGCTTCAAGATACTGTGGGATGCCGCCCGGCCAGCTCATCCGGCCACGCAATGGGCGCGCAACACCCCACTCGAACCGGCCCACCTCGACTGCGTCACTGCCATCATGCTCAAGATCCTCGACAGCAAATGCAAGATGGGCGCGGCAGAAAAAGCTGCCCTCACCGCCGTCTACGACATGGTGAAAGTACAGCCCGGCCAGAACCTGGGCGACGCAGTCCACGCCCTGATCGCGCAGGCCCGGAAGGCGCAGACCACGCGCGGGCAGAAGCCATCCACGGCTGGCGCGTGCGCGCCGAGGCAGCGATTCCCAAACCGGTGATGAAAGGATTCAAGCAATTGCTGCGCACCACACTGCCCATGCCCGCCCCGCGCGAGGAACCCACGCCATGAACTACCACGATCTCCACCCCGCCCACCTACAGGATCTGCGTGCCGAACCCGAGCTGCTCATCCTCGACATGCGCGACCCGGCCAGCTACGCGCAAGGCCGGCTGGATGGTGCCGAGCCGGTCACCGACGCGCTGCTCAGGCAGCTCATGAAAAGCCGCCAGCGCGAGCGACCGGTGCTGGTCTACTGCTATCACGGCAACAGCAGCCGCGACCTGTGCCAGTTCGTTGCTGGCTTCGGCTACACCCGGGTATACAACCTGGTGGGCGGCTGGCAGGGCTGGCTGCAATTCGCCCAGACCACAGCGGCCGTCCCCCGCTCGCCTTCGCCGATCCTGGCCGCCTGGCTGGCGGATCGCGGCTTCCCGCCCGACCGCCTGCACGCCCGCATCGACAACGGCATGTCGCCGCTGATGCTGGCCGCACTGAAGGGCGAACGCAGCCTGGTGGAGGAATTGCTGGCGCTGGGCGCCGACCCCAACCACGTCAACGACGACAACCACCATGCCCTGTGGTTCGCCTGCGTCCACGGCGACCCCGAGCTGGTCTCGGTGCTCATCGCCCACGGCGCCCACGTCGACAACCAGAACGTCAACGGCGCCACCTGCGCCATCTACACCGCCTCCACCGGCAAGCTCGAGGTGCTCAAACGCCAGGTGAAAGCCGGCGCTGATCTGAGCAAGGAAATCAGTAAGGAAATCAGCGGCGGTTACACCGCGCTCGACAGCGCATCGACCTTGCCCGTGCTGAAATATTTGCGGAGCGTCGTGGCGACGGCAGCGTAAGACATCGCACGCCGCGCTCCTACAGGTTGGTCGAACCTATTGCCCGATTCCCGGCCAAAGCTGACGCAAAATTCGGGGCCGTATAACATCGGCTTACGTCTGCTATTAGTTATTGAATACCGGTTAGAAAGGGCACGTCCATGCCGTCCAGAACGTCGTCACTCATCCGTTGCATCGCATTGGCGGGCCTGGCCTTGCTCGCGGGTTGCCAGTCGCTCACCAGCCAGAAAGCGAATGCGCTGAATGCGGTTACGGAGCCGGCTTTTCCGCCCCCAGTCGCGATGCACGAATTCACCCTTCACCCCATGGATGATGTGGTCGGCACCGTGCAGGTCACCCGGGCGCGCGATGAGGACACGCTGTCGGATATCGCGCGCCGTTTCAATGTCGGGTACGAAGAAATGGTCAGCGCCAATCCTGGCGTTGATCCGTGGCTGCCCAAGGCGGGCACCGAAGTCGTCATTCCCACCGCGTTTGTGCTGCCGAACGCGAAGCGACAAGGCATCGTGATCAATCTGGCGGCGATGCGCCTGTTTTATTTTCCGAAAGCAAAACCCGGCCAGCAGCAGAAGGTGATCACGCATCCGATCGGCATTGGCCGCATCGGCTGGAGAACGCCGGAAGGCACCACCACCATTGCGTCCAAAACAGAGGCGCCGGCCTGGACGCCGACGCCGGCGATCCGCAAGGAGCATGCGGCCGAGGGCGATCCGTTGCCAAAAGTGGTACCGCCGGGCCCGGACAATCCGATGGGGTCACATGCGCTCAAGCTGGGCTGGCCTGAGTACGCGATTCACGGCACCGACAAGCCGCCGAGCATTGGCCTGCGCGGCACGCATGGTTGCCTGCGGCTGTACCCGGAGGATATCGTTGGCCTATACGACGCCGTGCCGGTGGGCACGCCGGTCACCGTTGTCAACCAGCCCTTTCTGGTTGGCTGGCGGGCCGGCACGCTGGTGATGCAGACCTATCCAGTGCTTGAAGACGACAAACGCAAGCAGCGCCCAGACCGGCTCATCAAGCTCGTGCGAAAAAAATCGATGCGGGGCAAAGGCGCGCGCACGAATGCTGTCGTCAATCAGGCGCTGGTAACGGACATCACACGCAAGCCACGGGCCGTTGCCGTACCCATTTCAGTCGCCGATCTCACCCTGGAGCAGTATCTGGCTGCCGCGCTGCGGGTCGAAAACACCTTGCCGTTGAACGCGACATGGGAGGGCGATACGAGCCGGCAACTCACGGCCGCGGTTGTGATGCAGGAAGCCGGGGCGCCCTGAATCAGTCAGCCTCGCACTTGAGCACCAGCCCAAACTCCTTCGCGATCAACAACAGCCACGTCTCCAGCCGGTCCTCCAGCAGCATCTTCTGGTTGTCCAGATCCTGCACCAGACCGACGAACTCGCCGTCGTTTTCCGCTTTGGAAGCGATGAAGTCGTAGCCGTCGGTAGGCCACGCGCCGACGACTTTGGCGCCGCGCGCTTTCACGAATGCATATAGTTCGCCCAGCGCATCGGCGAAGTTGTCGGGGTATTTCTCCTGGTCGCCGAGGCCGTAGAGGGCGACGGTCTTGCCGCTGAAATCGACGTTTGCGAGCCGCGGCAGGAACTCGGCCCAGCTCTCTTGCGGGCAGTCGGCATCGAGGCCGGGCAGCAGGCCTTCGCCGAGGGTGGGGGTGCCGAGGATGAGGTGGTCGTAGCTGGCGATCAGCTCCGGCGTGGCCTTGTTGACGTTGAGCGGGTCGGCCATCAGCTCGTCGTAAGGAAAACGCTTCTTGATCATCTTGGCGATCTTGCGGGTGTTGCCGGTGTTGCTGCCGAAAAATATGCCGATGCGGGCCATGATGGGTTCCTTTGCGCGAGGGTGCCGGCGCACGCTGCGCGGGCCTGTTCCTTACCTAGCAAGCGGCGCGCCAAGCTGGAATGGTGTCGCAAATCGATCATGGGTTTTGCTGACTACCCCCATGCGGACTTACGATCGAAAATGGAATTCGTTGTCACACCGGCGAAAGCCGGTGTCCAGTTAAACGCACTGGATTCCGGCTTTCGCCGGAATGACGAACCAGGGGCTGGCGCTCGAACACCCGATCCGGTGTGACGGATGTGGGGTGGTGTGGGGGTTGCGACAGCGTGAGTCCCATCAAACCCGCTCCACTGACAAGCCACTGTCGCAAACCCTACAAGACCCCCTTCCGGTTGGGTTCCGCACACGGGGGTTGGGCGCCTACCCGAAACAATCGCCAGATAAAACAATGGCTTGTTGTCCGGCACCGGGCTGGCATGCGGCTTGCGATACCCAGGGTGTGTTCCCGTTCACTCTGCCAGGAGGCAAACCATGCTTACTCTTACCCCCAGCGCACTCTCTGCTGTAGAGAAATTCATCAAAGGTTCCGACACGCCGGTGGCGGGACTGCGCATTTCGATTGCGGGCGGCGGCTGCTCCGGCTTTCAGTACGGCATGCGGCTGGAAGAAGCCAAGGCCGAGGACGACGTGGAAGTGGCGGTGGGCGGCGTGAAGCTGCTGATCGACCCCTTCTCCGCCCCGATGCTGGATGGCGTGACGGTGGACTTCGTCGACAGCCTGAACGGCTCCGGCTTCAAGTTCGAGAACCCCAACGCGACGGCCAGCTGTGCGTGCGGTTCTTCCTTCTCTGCATAAGTCAGGAGACAGCCATGTGGGATTACTCGGACAAGGTCAAAGAGCACTTCTTCCAGCCGCGCAACGCCGGGCCGCTGCCTGACGCCAACGCGGTGGGCGATGTCGGCTCGATTTCCTGCGGCGACGCGCTGCGCTTGATGCTGAAGGTGGACCCGGAGACGGAAACCATCGAGGAGGCCCACTTCCAGACCTTCGGCTGCGGCTCGGCGATCGCGTCATCGTCGGCGCTGACTGAAATCGTCAAGGGCATGAAGCTCGACGACGCGCTGAAGGTCAGCAACCAGGACATCGCCGATTATCTGGACGGCCTGCCGCCGGAGAAGATGCACTGCTCGGTGATGGGACGCGAGGCGCTGCAGGCGGCGATCGCCAACTATCGAGGCGAGGAGTGGAGCGACGACCACGAGGAAGGCGCGCTGATCTGCAAATGCTTCGCCATCGATGCGGTACTGATCGAGGATACGGTGCGCGCCAACAACCTGTCGACGATGGAAGACGTGATCAACTACACCAAGGCCGGCGGCGGCTGCGCCTCGTGCCACGAAGGCATCGAGGAGATCCTCGCCAAGGTGCTGGCCGAGCGCGGCGAAACCTTCAAGGCGGTGCCGGTGAAGGCAAAGGAAGCGCCCAAACCCGGCAAGCTCACCAACCTGGAGCGCATCCGCCGCATCGAGGCGGTGCTGGAATCGGTGCGCCCGCAGCTGCAGCGCGACCACGGCGACATCGAGCTGGTCGACGTCGACGGCAAGACGGTCTACGTCAGCATGACCGGCGCCTGCGCCGGCTGCCAGATGGAAGCGCTGACGCTGCAAGGCATCCAGACGAAACTGATGGAAGAACTGGGCGAACTGGTCAAGCTCGTCCCCACCCGCGCCGGCTCGCTCGCGCGCGCCACCAGCCAGCCCTGAGGACACGATCATGCAAGGCATCTACCTCGACAACAACGCCACCACCCGCGTCGACCCCGCGGTGGTGGAAGTCATGCTGCCCTACTTCACCGAGCAGTTCGGCAACCCCTCGTCACTGCACAGCTTCGGCAACAAGGTCGGGCTGGCGGTGAAGAAGGCGCGCATGCAGGTGCAGGAACTGCTGGGCGCCGAGCACGAATCCGAAATCATCTTCACTTCGTGCGGCACCGAGTCGGATTCCACTGCGATCCTCTCCGCGCTCAAGGCCAACCCCGAGCGGCGCGAGATCATCACCACGGTGCTGGAGCACCCGGCGATTCTGTCGCTGTACAGCCAGCTGGAAAAAGAAGGCTACACCGCGCATTACCTGAAGGTCGACGGCAAGGGCCGCGTCGACATGGACGAATACAAGCAGCGGCTGTCCGACAAGGTGGCGGTGGTGTCGGTGATGTGGGCCAACAACGAAACCGGCAGCTTTTTCCCGGTGCTGGAAATGGCCGAGCTGGCCAATGCCGCCGGCGTGATGTTCCACACCGACGCGGTGCAGGCCGTGGGCAAGGTGCCGATCGACCTCAAGAACAGCAAGATCGACATGCTGTCGCTATCTGGCCACAAGCTGCATGCGCCCAAGGGTATCGGCGTGCTGTACCTCAAGCGCGGCGTGCGCTTCCGTCCGCTGCTGCGCGGCGGCCACCAGGAACGCGGCCGTCGCGCCGGCACCGAAAACACCGCGTCCATCATCGGCTTGGGCCGCGCCTGCGAGATGGCGCTGGCGGCGATGAATCACGAGAACACCGAGGTGCGCCGCCTGCGCGATAAGCTCGAAGCCGGCATCCTCGCCCGCGTACCGCACGCCTTCGTCACCGGCGACGTCAGCAACCGCCTGCCCAACACCAGCAACATCGCGTTCGAATACATCGAAGGCGAAGCCATCCTGCTGCTCTTGAACAAGTTCGGCATTGCCGCCAGCTCGGGCTCGGCCTGCACCTCGGGCTCGCTCGAACCCAGCCACGTGATGCGCGCGATGGGCATTCCCTACACCGCCGCGCACGGCACCACCCGCTTCTCGCTGTCGCGCTACACCATGGAAGAAGAGATCGACCGCGTCATCCAGGTGGTGCCGGAGATCGTCGCGCAGCTGCGGAAACTGTCGCCCTACTGGGGCGAGAACGGCCCCTCGGCGGAGCCGGAAAAAGACTTTGCGCCGGTGTATGCCTGACGCACCCGACCGGTCGGCCCTGCTTCAATGCGGGGCTGATCGCCCACCTCCGTAACAAGGGGCGACACGATATCGCTCACTCGTGCCGCAAGGCATCGATCGGGTTGAGCCCGGCAGCCCGTCGTGCCGGGAAATAACCAAAGATCACACCGATGGCGGCAGAGAAGAAGAAAGACAGCAGGTTGATACCAGGGTCGAACAGGTAGGGCACGTTCATCAGGTTGGCGAGCAAGATGGAAGCTCCCGTGGCGATCGCGATACCGATCAGTCCGCCCAGGCTAGACAGCACCACCGCCTCGATCAGGAACTGCAGCAGCACCTCGCGTTCCAGTGCGCCGATGGCCAGGCGGATGCCGATCTCGCGGGTGCGCTCGGTGACCGACACCAGCATGATGTTCATGATACCGATGCCGCCCACCAACAGGCTCACAGCCGCCACGGCGCCGAGCAGCATGGTCAAGATCTTGGTGGTGCTGGTCAGCGTCTCGGCGATCTGCCGGGTATCCATCACCCGGAAATCGTCGTCTTCGTTATCACCTATGTTGCGCCGCTCGCGCAGCAGCAGGCTGAGTTTGTCCTTAACGGCATCGATGGATACGCCTTCCTTGACCGAGATAGTCAGCCGGCTGATATCCTGGCTGCCGGAAAGGCGGCGCTGCACTGTACGCAGCGGCATCACCACCGAATCGTCCTGGTCGGACCCCATCGACGACTGGCCCTTGGCCTTCATCAGACCGATGACTTCGCAGGCGAACTGCTTGATGCGGATTTCGCTGCCGACCGGATTCTGGCGACCGAACAGCTTTTCACGAATGGTGTCGCCGACCACGCATACCGCCTTGCCGGACTTTTCCTCGGCTTCGGTGAAGGTGCGGCCGGCGGCGATCTCCCAGTTGCCTGCCTCGAAGTAATCGTTGCTGGTGCCGGTGACGACTGTCGACCAGTTGTTAGCCTGATACACCGCCGTGGCATTTTTATTGACGATGGGCGCGACCAGCCGGGCGCCGGTGATCTGGTTGCGGATAGCCTCGATGTCGGCACTTTTGAAGGGGGCGCCCGCCTCCGCGCCAGGGCCGAAACGCTGGCCCGGCATCACCATCAGCAGGTTGCTTCCCATGCTCGAGATCTGGTCCGACACCGATTTTGTCGCGCCGTTGCCTAGCGTGACCATGGTAATGACGGCCGCCACACCGATGACGATGCCGAGGATGGTGAGGAAGGACCGCATCAGGTTACGGCGGATCGAACGCAGTGCGAGCTGCAGAGTGCTCCACAACATCAGTCGGCCTCCCCGTTGCGGCGATCGCTGTCGACGCAGCCGTCGACGAAGTGGATGACGCGCTTGGCATAGGCTGCCATGTCGGGTTCGTGGGTGACCATCAACACGGTGATACCCAACTCACGGTTGAAGCTGCTGATCAATTCCATGATTTCCTGGCTGGTGCGGGTATCCAAGTTGCCGGTGGGCTCGTCGGCCAGCAGCACCGCGGGCCGGGTGACGATGGCGCGCGCGATGGCGACGCGCTGCTGCTGGCCGCCGGAGAGTTCGGCCGGGGTGTGATGCTCCCAGCCCTCGAGGCCGACCTGCTTGAGCGCGGCACGCGCCGCGGCATGGCGTGCGGCAGCGGGCTCGCCGCGGTAGATCAGCGGCAGCTCGACGTTCTCCAGCGCGGTAGTGCGCGACAGCAGGTTGAAGCCCTGGAACACGAAGCCGAGGTAGTGGCGCCGGAGCAGCGCCCGCTCGTTGCGCGACATCTGCTCGACCTTCACGCCTTCGAATTCGTAGCTGCCGCTGGTGGGCGTGTCGAGGCAGCCGAGGACGTTCATCGCGGTCGATTTGCCAGAGCCGCTGGGCCCCATGATGGCAACAAAATCGCCGGCTTCGATGGCGAGATCGATGCCCTTCAGAGCCTGGAAGGCCGCCTGCCCGCTGCCGTATGTCTTGGTGATGCCGGACAACCGGATGAGGGCTGAGTCGCTCATGGTTGCTCGCTCAGGGCCTCGGTGATCACTCGCATGCCTGCCTTGAGTGCCCCGCCGGTGACCTCGGTCACGCGGCCGTTGGTGGCGCCGGTCTGCACGTCGATGGCGACCGGGTGCCCGTCCTGCAGCACCCACACGCGCTGCGCCCCGCTGTTGCTGGCCGCCGCCCTGGGCTTTCGCGTCTGTCTCGGCATGCGCGGCATCAGGGCCCCCATCACGCTGCTGCCCGATTTCTCCTCGGCAGCATCGGTGGCAGCTGGGGTGAAGCGCAGCGCGGCATTCGGCACCAGCAGCGCATTTTCGTGCGTGAGGGTGATGATATCGGCGGTGCCGGTCATGCCGGGTCGCAGGCTGAGGTCGTCGTTGGCGACCTCGAGCACGGTGAGATAGGACACGACACCTTCCGCTTCCTGTGCGCCATAGCCGACTCGGGTGATGACGGCGCTGTATTCGCGGCCCGGCCAGGCGTCGACGCTGAACGTGGCCTTCTGTCCGGCCTTGACCTGGCCGACGTCGGCCTCGTCGACGTCGACCTGCAGTTCCATCTTGGTCAGGTCCTCGGCCAGCTTGAACAGCACCGGCGCCTGGAAGGAGGCGGCCACGGTCTGGCCGGGGTCCACCTGGCGCGACAGCACCACGCCATGGATGGGCGAACGGATGCTGGCCTTGCCGAGGTTGGTCTCGTCCGATTGCAGCGTGGCCCGCGCCTGGGTCACACTGGCGCGCGCGCTGGCGACGTTGGCCTCGGCGCGCTTCAGGTTGGCCTCGGCGCTGTCCATTTCAGTTTTCGACGGCACCTTGCCGCCGGACAGCTGCGATACCTGTCGGTAGCGGGCCAGCGTGGCGCGCGTTTCTGCCACCGTGGCCTGCGCCTGCAGCACCTGCGCCTCGGCCGCGGCGAGCGATGCGCGCGACTTCGCCACCGCATCCTGCAGCTTGGACAGATCCAGCATCGCCAGAACCTGCCCCTTCTTCACCTCGTCGTTGTCGTCGACGTAGACCTTGTCGACGATGCCCGAAAGTTCGCTGCCGACATCCACCGTATTGGTCGGCTGCAAATTGCCGGTGGCGGAAACCTTGACCACCAGCGTGCCGACCGTGACCGCCTCGGTGGAGTAGCGCGGCACGGCTGCTTCGTTTCCGGAGCGCAGGAACAGCCAGACCACGACGGCGATCGTGACCAGCGCAACAGCCAGCCAGAACCAGCGCCCGGAGAACGGGCCGCCGCCATGGCTGGCGAGGAGGTTTTTCAGGGCAGGCTGCCTGGTTTGAGGGGTGTTGGGTGTGTTCATGGAGCATCCTTGTAGACGGTGAGGACTTCTGCCTGCGGCGACCAGCCGCCGCCCAGCGCCTTGTACAGACGGATGAGTGTCTGCACACCGTTGGCGCGGGCGCTGGCGAGGCTTTCCTCCAGCACCAGCACACTTCGTTCGCTGTCGAGCACCGACTGGAAATCGATCAGGCCGGCGCTGTAGCGTTGCCGTGCGAGTTGTGCCGCGTTGCGCACCGATTCAACGGCGTTCGCCAGCGCCTCGACACGCTCGCGGTTGCGGACAAGGGAGACCAGCGCATTTTCCACGTCCTGCAAGGCAGTGAGCACCGTCTGTTCATACGCCACCAGCGCCTGCTCACGCACCGCGTCCTGGATCTCGACCTGGGCACGCCGGCGCCCGGCGTCGAAGATGGGGCCGGTGATACCGGCGAACAGCGACGATGCGACGGCGTCGCTGCTGCCGAGCGCGCCCAGGGTCAGCGCTTCGAGGCCGATCGACCCCGAGAGCGTGAAGGATGGATACCGAGCCGCTTCGGCCACGCCCACACGCGCGGTTTCCGCCGCCAGTTTGCGCTCCGCGGCGCGCACGTCGGGACGCTGGCGCAAGGTATCGGCCGGGATGCCGACGGCGATCTGCGCCGGCACGGTTGGCAGTTCGCCGGTTGCGGCCAGACGCGCATGCAGCGTGCCCGGCACCTTGCCGAGCACAATGTCGAGCGTATGTTCCGCTTCAGCCAGGCTGGCTTCGAGTGCCGGAATCAGCGCCCGGGTCTGCTCGCGGTTGCTGCGTGCCTGCTCGACGTCCTGGCTGCTGACCAGCCCGGCCTGGGCGCGCCAGTCGGTGAGCTGCAGCGTTTCGGACTGGCTGGTGAGGTTGTCGCGGGCAATCCCCAGCAGGATCTGCCGGGTGCGAACGTCGACGTAGTTCAACGCCACTTCGGACGCCAGCGATACCTGGGTATTTTCGAGGCTCGCCACCGACGCTTCGACGTCAGCCTCGGCCGCCTCGACGCTGCGGCGCACGCCGCCGAACACGTCGATCTCCCAACTCGCATCGAAGCCGGCACTGAAGAAGTTGCGCGTGTCGCCGCTGCCGATCTCCTCGCTCGACTGGCTGCGGCTGGCGCTGCCCGATGCGGTCACGCTGGGATACTGCCCGGCGCCGGCCACCGTGCGGCGGGCGCGTGCCTCGCGCAACCGGGCCTGCGCGCTGCGCAGATCGGGGCTGGCCTGCAGGGCTTCATCGACCAGTGCGGACAGCAGCGGATCGTTCAGGCTTTGCCACCAGAGGCTCAGGCCAGTCGGTGTTTCGCTGCTTGCCACCGGCCGAGCCGCCGGGTCGAGGTTGCTCCAGCCTGTCGGCAAGATGGTTGTCGGCGGGGCATACTCCGTCCCCACCGCGGCACACCCCGCCAGCCCGAGCCCGACGAGTATGACAAGCAGGCGGGTGAACCGATTCGATGTCGTTACCCTGCGCATCTCACTTTGCCTCGGCAAACAACGCCCCTAATACCTGCATCTGCTTGCGCACATCCGGACCCGTCAAATCACTCAGGCTCTGCTGGTCGGTCGTGGGTTGGAGGCCAGCCTTTGACAAGCGTGCCTGCAACTCCGTTGGACTGAGGCGGGCAACCTCCGCCAACGTCGTCAATGGCGCCGCCGACAGGGCTTGTATCGGCCGCATGAACGGTGGCTCGCCTTTTTCGCCGGGGCCGGCAAAGCTCAGGCCCAGAATCAGAGCGAACAGGCCGATGAGAATCTGCCCACGGCGTGTGCCGAGATGCCGCTTGAGGCCTGAGAAGTTCACAATCACATGTAGTGCTACACCCGCAAGCAGAACCCAGCTTAACCATTCATGCGCGACCTTATTAAGGCCGTTGTCCACGTGGAAGAAAAGGAGTACCCCGGTAACTGCCGATAGCAGGAAGGCCCCTGCCGCGACCGGTGTCACCCATTCACGCTGAATATGCATCATCAACTCCTCAGGAGATTGCCGGTAAAAAAGTATAGGGCCACCATATCTTTCTAGCAAGATAAATAACGATTCGTTACAATTACGGCAGACTTCGTGAAAGGTTAGGTCATGACATCCTCCAAGCAATTGCCACGACATGAATGGTCTGAAAGCCATGAACCGGAAACGATGCCCATGGTGCTGTTCCTGCACCGCGCGCAGAGTCTATCCTTCACCCTGGCGCGGGATGTTTGGACTCGGAATGGCCTGGCTCCTGCGGAGTTCGACGTGCTGGCCACGTTGCGCAATGCTCCAGCACCTCACGAACTGACTCCGAAACAACTGCAGGATTCTTTATTGATCACATCGGGTGGATTGACCAAGGTCATGCTGCAATTGGAAACCAGAAATCTGGTTATTCGCTCGCGTCACCAGACCGACCAGCGCGTCAAGCCCATCAAACTCACCCCGGCTGGAAAGCGGTTGGTGGAAAAAGCGATGCGGGAGTTGGCAGCCACGTCCAGCGCGTGGGTGCACGGCATACTGGAGGCCAACGAGATAAGCTTGCTGACAGGAATGCTTCGCAAGCTCGCCGAGTCAGGCACAAGGCAATAATTGCCAGGCTGGCGTTTTGCGTGAAAGATGCATTGGGTCAAGAGCACGCGGTCGCAAAGATGGGCAGCGGCCGTTCAGCTTGAGTTTCTATTTAACGACTGGTGTGCCGCGCATTGCAGACTTGGCGTGCTCAGAACGTCACCGGCCGCTCTGGCCGAAGACCAGCCAGAGGCTTCCGCTGATCCGTAGGGCCGCAGGTCTTTCCGGTCATTGAGAAATACACAAGTTCTCGCACACCTTTTCTTCAACAGCATGCCCACCGACGAGAGCCGAAACCGTGCCTTCACGCAGGAAGCTCCTGTTCCCCGCTTTCGTCATCTATATTCAAATCATTGTCGTGGGGCGCGCTGGATGTTCCGTTCGGTTGGCTAGTCTGACAATACTGCAAGTGCACCGCATTCGTCTTGTCGGCAGGAAGGCTCCCGTCTATTGAACAAACGGACCAGTATGGGCAGCATGAAGGACTCGGTTCGAACCTATGCGACGACGGGTGGGTGGCCTCCGTCGGAATCCTTTTACGGAACGGCGATCTTACTGCTGCGCTCTCTGCTCGTCGCCTTGATGGTGGCGCTGGCAGGATGCGCCACGCCAGAACGCCTCCCAGACTTGGCTCCGCCGGTTCAGATTTCGGAGAGTACTTGGCAGCAGGTCGATAGCGAAATAGGCGACGCGTCATTAGCCGCGACAGAATCGGCTTGGGACTACGCACGCGTCGCCTTGGATAACTGGATGAACCTGGTCCAAAAGCGTACCGAGGCCTACTTCATTCCGTGGTTCACCAGTTACTGGACCCAGCAATGGCTGGCTATAAAGGTGGCCTGGTACAAGTTAAGCGCCGGGGAAGGGACAGATCCGTCCGTAAAACGACTGGCCGCCTATCTGCAGGAGCAATATCACGATCGCGTGCTGGACCCCGTCGCCAAGGAAATCAATCCTGACATGGTCAGGGAACAAGCGACAAAGCTCTACGTCCAATTACTCGGCGATCAACTTCAGGGAATCCCACGGCGCTACGGTGTGCCTTTCGATCAATTCGACCGGCGGATCAAGGACATTCCCGCAATTGCGCTGGCGCCTCATCCAACCCACAGCGCTTCGCTCTACCAGATTGTCCACGCCGATCCGATCGCCAAGCTGCCCGCCTATGAGGCCCTCATCGCGCAAATCCGCAAGGATGCTGGCGGCGCAGGGGCCGGACCATCGGAGGCCAGGATATCGCCCGTGGCGCAACAGGCCAGTGAAAAACTGGCAGCCCGGCTCATCACCAGCGGTGGCGCAAGCGCTGCAGCCGCAGTGGTCGGCGGCATACCAGGCGTGATAATTTCCCTGGGCGCAGCCGGTTTTGGCGCGATGGAGCATGAGAACGAGAGCCCGAAAATGGAAGCACTGCTTCGGGAAAACCTGAACCCCGTGTTGGATGATATGTGGCTTGATCTGATGGAAGCCCCTGCCACCGGGGTGATGGCAGGGGTCTATTACATATCTAAACAGATCGAAGGAAGTCTCGCCAAAAGCGTTACGCAACCGGTTGAATTCGAACCGGTGCCGCGAGGTATCCCACTGTCAGACGAGCAACTCATTCAGGATAAAAAAAACGACGATGAAGCTCCGGCCGACGATGGGTACGCGGATGAATAACCCGACTCGGCCGCTGGCAGGAATTTTTCCCCACACCAGGAACGGGATGGGAATCACCCTGACCTCAATCGACAGTCTTGGTCGAGTATCGGCTTTGGCCGAGGATCCACCCTTCACGGCAGGTACGGTGACTGCCCGCTCCTCTGTGCGGATTCAACCGGTGGATGCAACAGATTGGCTAAATCGTTCAGCGGGTGTTTCGTAGTTTAGTGTTCGCCTTCGTCCTCGTGATCAGGAGTCCGCATATGAGAGTAAGAAACATCTTTGCTGCAACGTTTGCCCTGTTCCTGACGGTAGGGGCGCAGGCCCAGGACGTCAGCCCTGGACTCTGGCAGCTCACCATTGAAACCCGCGTTAACGCCACTCCAGGCTTTGTGCCCGCCCCGTACACCCTGAACCAGTGTTTTACCGCCGAGGACGTACGTGACCCGAGCAGGGTGCTGAGTGGCGTCGCCAACCCCGGCGCTTCCGACTGCACATATACGGACAAAGCTTATTACATGGGCGCTCACTTTTTCCAAGCTTTCAAACGATGACTTTGAGAAAGTAAAAATTGCAGCCATATAAATGTCCGGGCTGGGTCTCTTGAATAACTGTTGGGCAACAAAAACCTGGTCACACTTCAACAACCATACTCGGGAGGCAGCATGCAACTAAAGATTAACGCGACAGACATTCGTTGGTGGTTTTGGGCGACAACACTGGTTTTCATAATTGCGACGGTCGCGGGCTGGGCACCCGGCTACTACGTAGTAATGAGCATTAGCGCGGTGCAGGTCCTTTTCTTTCTAGCGCAAGAGAAAAGCCTGGCTTCATTTCCATCTCAGATTCGGGTTGTCTATTTTGCCTTTACGCTCTTTGGCTTATGGCCAGAAGTGCGGTTTTTCATCTACATAATTCTTCTGTTGGGAACTGTCATGGTGACTTTTTTCGGGCGTTGCAGCATCGCACTTGTACTTAAGCACATGCCCTGGAATCGTGGGCGTGAGGTCCGGCTCAATTAGTCTGTGGTGTGCAGTACAAGATTGCCGCCCAACAAGTCATTCCAGCGGACCGTCAAAAAGCTGCGCTTTTTGCCGTCCGCTGAATTCTAACGTTGGGCACA